>JAXHUB010000001.1:0-9380 GCA_034189845.1 Candidatus Cloacimonadota bacterium
GAAAAATTGATGAAAATGGCAAAAGAAAAAGCTTCCTATTTCTGCCTTTTGGATCCTGACAAGTTAGAACCAGAAAAGGCAGCTAACGTTGCGCAAATGTGTGAAGTAAATGGAGCTGACGCTCTTCTGGTAGGCGGAAGTATAATGCTCCACAATAATTTTGAGAAGAATTTGAAAAAGATAAAATCCAGTGTAAATATCCCAGTATTGATTTTCCCTGGGATATTCAATTTTGTATCTCCTTATGCGGATGCTCTTTTGCTTCTGAGCGTTCTCTCTAGCCGCAATCCACAGATGCTTATAGGCGAGCAAGTACGTGCAGCACCACTTATAAAGCATTATGGAATAGAAACTATCGGAACTGCTTATATGCTAGTAGAATCTGGAAATCATACTTCTGTTCAATATATGAGTAATAGCTTTCCCCTCCCGCATAATAAAAACGATATTGCTGTAGCTCACGCTTTGGCAGGTAAATATTTGGGCTATAAACTGCTTTATATGGATGCAGGTAGCGGAGCTAAATATCCTATCTCCAATGAAATGATCTCTGCTATAAAGGAAAACACTCATATTCCGCTAATAATAGGTGGAGGTATAAAAGACGCTTCTACAGCCAAATCTAAAGCTGAAGCTGGTGCAGATTTTATCGTAACCGGCAATGTTATTGAACATGATCCCGATCCTAAACTTATCTCTGAAATAGCCAAGGCAGTTCATTCAGTTAAAAGAATATGATAGATTTACATACACATATCTTACCAGCAATCGATGATGGTTCTGCAGATATGCAAACCTCTATAAGTTTCCTAAAAAAAATGGCAGACTGCGGCATAACCGATGTTGTTTGCACCTCTCATTACATCAGGCATCAATTCCATAATACATATGCAGTGCGCAAAGAAAAATTCGACTTATTAAAAAACGAAGCCTATAAACAAAATATTCAAACAAATTTACATTTAGCTGCTGAGGTCTATTTGGAAACTGAAATACTACAAGATATTAAACAGGAAAAAATGAATATAGACGATACTAACTATATATTGGTAGAAACAGATTTCACCGGTTTCCCACCTAATTTGAAAGAACTGCTTTACCAGCTAGTAAAAGAGGGTTATAATCCTATTCTTGCACATCCAGAACGTTATAGTAATTTAAAGAAAAACCCAGAATTGGCTGAAGAGTTTATGCATAGAAACGTTCTTTTACAACTAAATGCTGCCAGTTTATTAGGCGGTTATGGAAGAGCCTCTGCCAAGGCTGCCTGGAAAATGCTGGAAATGGGATTCTGTCATTTTATAGCCTCCGATTGCCACTGTCGCTCAGGAGAATATCAATTACCAGCAGCAGCAGATTTAATTACAAGAAAGTTGGATAACTATACAGCTCAATTAATCACAGTTGAAAACCCGCAGAAAGTATTAGATAATAAAAAAATCGATATGTTTTACCTAGAAAATGTGGAAATAAAGAAAAAAACAGTTTGGAATAAAATAAAATCAACATTCAATAGGCTATCATGAAAGTATTATTAACAGGCATTAGCGGATTCATTGGCAAGAAGGTTGCTCGCAATCTGATTCGGCAAAACCATAATATCACAGCTATCATACGCCCGCAAACCGATCTTAAACGTATAAATGATTTTATTAACGAAGTCAAATTTATCGATATAGACTTAACAGATATAGAAACTCTGAAAGAATTTTTGGAACAGACTAGTTTCGATGCTATTTTACATATTGGTGCTTTAAGAGGTGGGCGAAAATTTAGTAGAAAAGACTTTTTCGAAGCAAACGTGAATGCTTCAGAACAACTTATGTTAAACGCTTTACAACATAATTCCAAATTTATATTTTGCAGCTCGGTAGGCGTTTATGGCACTATTCCAAAACAATGCCCAGCAAAAATAAATACAGAATTTGATGATGATAATTATTATCATTATACCAAAATTCAGGCGGAGAAATTACTGGATAAATACATTTTAAGAGGTCTTCAGGCTGCCATTATTCGTCCTAGCATAACCTATGGTACCAATGATTACGGTTTCCCTTATACCTTAACCAAATTGGTAGATAAAAAAATGATGTTTCTTCCCAATAAAAACATAAAAATCCATCTGGCAAATGTTAATTTGGTGACAGAAACATTTGTTCTTCTTCTGAATAATTCCTTTAAAACAGGAACTACTTACAATGTTGCAGATTATTTAGAAACAAATTTATGGGATTTGGTTGATTTCATATCCAAGGAATTGAAAAGTAAACCCTATCCAGAGAATAGAATAATTGGAGAAAAATGGTTTCGCTGGGGAGAAAAAACTTCCAAATTCTTCAAAAGTGATTTGTGGAAAGCGCGGTTTCAGCTTATTTCCAAAAGCTGGTACTATGATGTAAACCCGTTGTATAAAGATCTTAATCTGCATCACTATAAAACAATTCCCAATATAAAAAGTGTTATAGATTGGTATAAGGAACAAAATAAATAAAATGGCAATTCCTATTATTAATAATTGGAAAAAATATTTTTCTAACCCCGATGAAGGATTAGGTTCTTCTTATGAACGTATAATTTTGAATAGAAAACTTCGACAAATTTATAAAGAATATAGAATTACTAATGCCTTGGAAGCCCCTATATTTGGTTTCACAGGAATTACTGGCATCAACAGCGTTGAACTAGCAAAAAATGGCTGTAAAATCACCCTTTTAGATCACGATGAAGAACGAGGACAACTAGCAAGATATATTTGGAAGCTCATCGGCTTTCAAGTGGCCTTTCGTGTACAAAATAGCTATAATTTTTTGGATTTTGAAGATAAATATTTCGACATGAGCTGGAATTTCTCTGCCCTCTGGTTTGTAGAAGATCTAAATTCCTTTCTATCAGAATTAAGCAGAGTTACAAAAAAAGTTATCTTAATCTGTGTTCCTAATAGATATGGTCTCGGATTTCTAACACAGAAATATTTTTCGGATATGAATAATCTTACTAAGTTTTACTCCAATAACATTATTCCAAAAAACTTTGTTAATATTTTGAAAAAAAATGGCTGGAATCTTAATGAAAGTAACCTAATAGATTGTCCTCCTTGGCCAGATATCGGTATGCCAAAATTAGATTTTTTAAAAAAAATAAAACTTGATAAATTATGTAAAACAGAACATAAACCAGTTACTATTCTAGATCATTATCAAAGAAAAGATCCCTATTTCGAATATAAAATGTTAAAGTATTCTT
Organism: Candidatus Cloacimonadota bacterium; assembly: GCA_034189845.1. Classification (GTDB taxonomy): domain Bacteria; phylum Cloacimonadota; class Cloacimonadia; order Cloacimonadales; family TCS61; genus JASUTE01. The sequence goes on from JAXHUB010000001.1 coordinate 3,247, forward strand.
GGTTGGAAAAATATGCACCCAAATTTTTAAAACTGTTTTGGGCCCATCACAAGTATTTTTTGTTTGTCCCAGAGAACTAAAATGAAAAATTTAATGCATTTGTTAATTTCTTTTACCATATTTTCGATAATATTTTTTTCAATAAATTATTTCATCCCATTTTTCAGAAGGGGAATACCTACCGAAAGGATAATTTTGAAAACCGTTATTGCCGGAATTGTTTATGCTGTTTTAGTAACAATTTTAACAAATAAGAAGCGTAAGAAAGATGAAAAAGAATAAACTTAACTGGATAATAGCATCAGCTGTTGGAATTGTATTTCTAATTATTTGGATAAATATTGTCGACTGGCCACAATTTGTACTTTATTTTCAAAAAGTGAACGTTATCCCTATACTTCTTTTTTCCTTTTTTTATCTTTTAGCATTTTTCTTCAGAAGCATCCGCTGGAAGATAATCTTAAATCCAATTTACAAAATTCATTTATTCGAAAGCTATGCAATTTTTATGAGTGGTCTGCTGATAAATTATCTTATTCCTGTACGAGCTGGGGAAATCGCAAAATCTCTAATCCTAAAAATAAATAAAAATATCCGTATATCCCAAAGCTTGCCAACCATACTTATAGATAAAATCACCGACCTTTTTCCTATACTTATTATTATTTTTCTGATTCCAATTATAACGGTTGAAATGAACAACACTTTGCGAACAATTATCATAATTCTTTTGGGAATTTTCTTATTATTCCTTTCATTCCTAATTTTTTCAGTACATCATAAAGAAAAAGCAATTAAACTGCTAAATATTTTCCTGAAAATAATCCCTTTACACTATCGTTCACTCCTGGCTGAGTTTTTTGTTAATTTTATAGAAGGAATGGCAATAATGAAAGGACGCTACTTGGCACATTTTTTTATTTACCTGCTAACAGTTTGTGCTGTTCTTTCAGAAGCATTATATATTTGGATGGTTTTTTTAAGTTTTGGCTCTGAAGTTAGTTATTGGCAAATACTTTTTGGCTACACTCTTATGAATTTAACCTATATATTGCCCACACCACCAGCACAGATTGGATCTAATCAGGTAATGTGGGTTCTAATATTTTCATTTGCCTTAGGAATAAATGAGAACCTTACAAGTGCAGCTGTAACTTTTTCTCACTTGCTTACCGCTTTTTGGATATTTTTGGTAGGAATAATTTCTTTCCTTGCATTGAAAATAAAATTTAGAGAAATTGTCCCAGCTGCTAAAAGCAGAATAAATACAAAAAGTTAGAAAATTATGAAAAATAAAATAGAATTATTAGAAGAATTAGCTAAAGCCCGTAAACAAATTAAAAAAGAAATTTCTAAAGTTATTATTGGACAAGATAAAGTTATTGAAGAGTTTTTAGTGGCTCTTTTTGCCAACGGTCACTGCTTATTGGAAGGTGTGCCAGGATTAGCAAAAACTCTTTTGGTTTCTACTATGGCAAAAGTTCTTAATATGAAATTTAGTCGAATTCAATTCACACCAGACCTTATGCCATCCGATATAACTGGAACAGATATTCTTGCAGAAAACAAAGAAGATGGGAAAAGATATTTTGAGTATATCAAAGGACCAATTTTTGCCAATATTATTCTAGCAGACGAAATAAACAGAACACCTCCAAAAACTCAAGCCGCTCTATTGCAAGCAATGCAAGAACATCAGGTTACAGCTGGAAATAAAACTTACCAACTACAAAACCCTTTTTTGGTTCTTGCTACCCAAAATCCTATTGAACAAGAAGGAACCTATCCCTTGCCAGAAGCACAACTTGACCGTTTTATGTTCTATATCAATATCAATTACCCTACCTATGAACAAGAACTGGCAATTACACACACTAACTCCGAAATCGCTTTTAGTCGATTAGTCCCCACCTTAACCGCAGAAAAAATAGTGGAATTCCAAAAAATTATCGATGACATTCCAGTTGGAGATCACGTGGTGGAATATGCTGTTAATCTTGTCCGTTCCACAAGACCACACTACCATGACTCTCCCGATTTTATTAAAAAATGGGTTAACTGGGGAGCAGGGCCTCGCGCTTCTCAATTTCTTATAAAAGCTGCACGAACTAGAGCCGCCTTACATAATCGTTATGCACCAGCTGTAGAAGACGTTAGAGCAGTTGCAGAAATAACTTTACAACACCGAATATTAGTATCATTCGCAGCTGAAGCTGAAGGGTTGAATGCTAAAGGGATCATTAAGAAACTTTTATCCATAGAAAAAAATTAAAAATTCATTTGACTTCTCCATTAAGAAATATTATATTATTTTAAAATTTTTGTATATCAAATAATATGGAGGTACTCATGACGAATAAGAGAGTGATTGTTTTTAGCACTCCCACTTGTTCGTGGTGCAGAAAGTTGAAAACGTATTTAAAAAAGAATAATGTTCGTTTTAAAGATATCGATATATCCCGCGATGTTAAAGCAGCTAGGGATATGATGAGGAAATCGGGCCAACAGGGTGTTCCACAAATGTGGATTAACAATCGCCCAATAGTTGGTTTCGATAAAGAAAAAATAGACCGTGAACTAAAAATTAAAAATTAGAAGAAGGGAGAGGACTCATGGAAAAAAAAATTGAAAAGTACTCAGAACTGAGCAGAGAATTATATCGGCTTTGCTCTCGTAAGGAACTCATTCACAGACAATGTTTCAACTTAGGAAGAATGGAATGTCAACTTTTACATTACATCAGTGATATGGGTGAACCTATCTGTATGAATGAACTTTCTGCAGCTTTAGGTGTTTCTCATAGCCGCATCACACGTATCATAGATACTTTGGTTCGGAAGAAATACGTTAAAAGATATCCTTCTAAAAAAGACCGTCGTAGTTGGCTAGCCAAAATTACCGAACAAGGACAGGAACTGGTGGACAACACTACCAAAGATTTCCGTAAAATTCAAAAACAACTCATCCAAGAATTACCGGAAGGTAAAGTTGATGAAATCTACGATAATATCTTGCTTTATTTGAAAATGTATAACAAGATATTAGATGAGCACAAAGAGGAAATAAGCCGATGAAAAAGACAAAGATCTCTGCCAATTGGCAAGGTGACATGTCTTTCGATATTAGCCAAAATGGACATAATTTTGTCATAGATGCGGATGAAAAAGTTGGGGGCCACGATAAGGGTCCCCGACCCAAAGCCCTACTTTTAAGCGGACTTGCCGGTTGCACGGGTATGGATGTTATTTCAATACTTAAAAAGATGAAAGTAACAGATTACAATCTAAAAATCGATGTTGAAGCAGAACAGTCAGAAGAATTTCCAAAGCCCTACAATAAAATTACCGTTTTTTTCCGCTTTGAAGGGAAAAATCTGCCCGAAAATAAATTAAAACGTGCAGTAGAACTCTCGGAAACTCGCTACTGCGGAGTTTCCGACATGCTTAGAAAAGCAGCTACTATTGATGTACAAATTTGGTTAAATGGAGAACGTATAGAATGAAAAAAATTATCTTATCTTTGGTTTTTATTATGATAATATCCTCTTACGCTTGTTCACAATCGCAAAATTCTGAATTGAACTGGTATAGCAATTTGGAAAAAGCTCAAAAGATAGCTCAGCAAGAAGAAAAATTTATTTTCATCCATTTTACTGGTTCCGACTGGTGCAAATGGTGCTGGAAATTGGAAGAGGAAGTATATGAGAAACCCGAATTTATAGAATATGTTAATGAGAATTTTGTATTGGTTAAACTGGATTTTCCTCGTAAAATCGAACAACCAGAAGAGGTTAAAAATTACAATCGTAGTTTAGCACAAAAATATCAGATAAAAGGTTTCCCTACTATTCAAATACTAGATGCCGATGGCACTCCTATCGAAAAAACTGGTTATCAAGAAGGCGGACCAAAAAAATATGTGCAGCACTTGGAAAATATTTTAGCTAGATATTCAGGAGATTATAACATATTCGAACATTCTGATTTCACTTTAAAAGATCTGGAAGGTAATTTAGTTACCTTAAGTGAACTCGATAAATTCATTGTTCTAGATTTCTGGGCAACATGGTGCGGACCTTGCAAAGCTGAAATTCCGATTCTACAACAAATTTACAATAAATATAAAAAGGATGGTTTAACAGTAGTTGGTATAAGCACCGAAGATGTGAAAACACAAAAAGATTTTTTCAAAGAGCTAGAAAAAAATGGCACCAACATTACTTATATAAGATTAGTAGATCCCGATATGTCGGTAACTCGCAAATATGGTATTCGTAGCATCCCTACGACATTTTTTATTAACAAGGAAGGAATCCTCATTCACCAGGAAAAGGGGTTTGCCCCTGAATTTGCAGATAAATTCGAAGATATCATAGAAAATAATTTATAAAACTATTTTTATTTCGATATTTTGCCCCGTAGATTATACGGGTTTTTTTATATAAACACACCCTTTTTTATTACAGATTCCACATTATTGGAGCCAAAATGATAGGGTAAAAATTGATAGCTAGGCATATCCATAATTAAAATATCGGCTTGCTTACCTTTTTCTATACTACCTATTTTATCTCCGCGTTCTAAAGCATAAGCTGCATTAATTGTGGCAGCACAAATCGCTTCCGCTGGTAGCATCTTCATTTGCAAACAAGCTAAAGTAATAATAAACTGCATGCTATCGCAATTACAACTGCCCGGATTGTAATCTGTAGCAAGAGCAACAGGTAATTCTGCTGCTATCATATCACGTGCTCTTGCATATGAGTTCATCCCTAAACTGAAAATCGTTCCAGGCAACAATACGGCAATGACACCAGCTTGTAACATAGCTTTAATGCCGTCATTAGAAGCAGCACCAAGATGATCGGCCGAAACTGCTCCTACTTCTGCTGCAAGTTCTGCACCTCCTATAGGTTTTATCTCATCAGCATGCATTCGCAATTTAAAACCTAATTCTTTTGCCCTATTTAAAATACTGCGTGATTCTTTGATGTTATAAACATGCTCTTCAGTGAAAATATCACAGTATTCGGCTAAACCACTTTTAGCTACAGCTGGAAGCATCTCTTCTTTTAATATTCTTATATATTCTTTTCTGTTATCTTTATATTCTGTTGGAATTTCATGAGCTCCCATAAAAGTTGGAATCACATCAATAGAAAGTTCCTGCTGCAATTTTTTTATTACTCGCAACATTTTTAATTCACTATCTGTGGAAAGACCATATCCACTTTTAGCTTCCAAGGTGGTAGTTCCATATCTTAACATTTTGCTCACTCTATATTTTGCTAGTTGAAATAATTCATCTTCAGAAGCATTTCTAACCTCGTTTATACTACTGCGAATTCCACCCCCGTTTTTTGATATTTCTACATAACTCTTCCCTTGCAATCTCATTTCAAATTCATTTTCACGAGTTTTATAAAATACTGGGTGAGTATGTGGATCTACAAAACCAGGCATCACAACTTTACCTTCTGCATTTATAGTTTCTTTAGCAGTGAAATTATTAACAATGTTTTGGCTCTTATCAACAGCGACAATATTAGCATCTTTTATTGCTACAGCTCCATCTTCTATTAAAGCCAATTCCCTCATCTCCAGCCCTTTGCGGGCTCTTTTAGGACCAGCTAATGTAAGCACTTGTTTACCATTTTTTATTATAACATCTACTTTTTGCATAACTTCTCCTTTCAAAAGTAGTTTTTTTAGATATCTCATATTTCGCAAGTTTTTCTTGTTTTTTTTCGAATTAAAATATTACTTACTTAATTTACTTTGCTAGTATGTTTTCAAAAAAAAGGAATATATGAATTATTTTAAAATTTTGTGTTTTTTTGGGTTTTTGTCATTTTATTAAGTCGTTTTTTTATGATAAAAATGGGAACAGGAAAAAGCTTACACTATTTAAAAATTCAAATGGATCAACTTAATAGTTCTATTTGGGATTCTATTAGTTATTTTCACATAGTATCGCGTTTTTACAACACCTATAGCTCATAGCTTGATTATAGCAGTACTAATTTCTTTTACACTTCTTAAGGTTTATAAACTAACTTTCCAATATAATAAATTTAGAAAATTTGTAGTAAATATGCTGAATAATCCAACCAAATGTAATTTAATAAATATAGC
>JAXHUB010000010.1:0-13147 GCA_034189845.1 Candidatus Cloacimonadota bacterium
GCGAGTTCTGCCTGTGGTTATCAGCTCAATATCAACATTATTGCTAAAATATTGAGAAGTCCACGATATATTATGCGTTGTACCTTGCATCCATTCTTCACCGCCATTAGGAGAGGTAACAGTGATAGTGGGATTAGGTAAAATAACATCATCTTCATCTCTGGGTTGCAATTTAGCATTTCCAAATGAATAATACCTGGGACCAGTTACTTCATAATAGCTACCAAGAGTTGGTTCAAACAGATAACCCATATCATCAATTCGAAGAGAACCACTGCCATCATCTATCGACCATTCGCCGTAATCTTCGGGATCATCTGGATTTTCATCGTCACATTCACCATAGGTGTTTACCAAAACTCCATCCCATTCAGAATTTAAGGCTGCGCCAGTTGTAAGTATTTCAGGTGCTGGCAAATCATTTCCATAACTGATAATTTCGTAGCTATCTGCTTGTATTATAGAAATATTATCATTGGGGGTGCCAGCCATAAGCCCAATTACCGTAACTTTATCTCCTTCTGCGATGTCGGAGGCAGTGCCTTCTATCCAAATTCCGCTATTTGCTCCGGATCCGTTTTGCAAAGTAAAGTAATCGGAATATGTTGCTGTTACCACACCTGTGGTGGAAACAAATTCTCCATTGTGATTATCTGTTTGAAGCTGATATATGGAATAAGAAGTGGGATCTGGTTGTTCGGAATTTGGTTGGCCAGGAGTACCTTGTACTGGTTCAGTTTGGAAGGTAAGATGCCAATTATCATCTATTGAACCATCATCGGTGGGGTTATTTTTTTCCCAAACTTGTCTGTTCCAGTCAACTGTTTCGGAAGTTAGGTCTATTATGTTATCTCCAGTATCTTTCAACTGAAAGTAATAATTGTTTTCTATAAATACACCTTGTTGAACTGTTGACTCTGCGATAGGGACAATCTCGTTATCTACATAATCACCATAATCTTCCAAGAACTCATCACGATCACGAGTAGCAATTATGTATCCATCTGGTTGAATAGTGGTGCTAGCTGGGAATACAAAATTAGAGGTAGCTTTACCCGAAACATTATAGCTCCATAGTGTCCAACCACCAATATCTATTGGGTTTGTTGTTGTATTATAAAGTTCAATATAGCTATCTTCCCATGTATTGGGCATTTCGTAAGGTTCGCCTACTTCGTTTATCACTACATCACCTTCGTTTGCTGGTTCTGTATAGCTAAAGTTCATAGCAATATCTACAGCTGCGTTACCTGCTAAGTCTTCCACGCCATTCACTGTAAGGGTGTAGTTTCCTACTACCATGCCACTAACAGCTAAAGTAATGTTCGTATCATCTTCTGGATTCAGATAGGCGATATCGATTGTAACATCACGAGTAGTAATACTGTAGTTGGCTGCATCTTCTGCTGTAGTTGGATCAACTGCTTCGTTGAAATAAACTTCAACTGTAAAGGCATCAACAGCAACTACATCTTCTAATTGAGGTGGATTGGTATCACTAGCGGGTACTATATCATCATCATTGCGAGGTTCCAATTTATATGCGCCGTAGCTATAATCAACAATACCAGTTATAGCGCCGATTTGATCATCTTGAATAGGTTCATAAGTATATTCACCCAAGGATCCCACAACACAGGCTCCGCTGCCATCGTCTATTTCCCATTCTCCATAACCAAGATCAGGATTGGTAACAGTAAGGTTTTCTACTTTTACCATTACGCTTTCGTAAGCTTCTTGGGTAGCTAAATCGTTGGTAGAGATAACTACAGGTTCTGGTAGTCCGCCATTATTCAATACTTCCAAATTGGCTAATTCTGTTAACTCTGTTTTGTTATAATATTCAATTACAGTTGCTTCTAAATATATTTCATCACCAATATTTAACATGGATACATCATAATCTTCTGGATAAACATTAATTCCATTCCAGGCACCGCTGCCATCTTGGATAAAGAAACTATTTGAAAACATAGCAGTAATTACGCCAGTTGTAGAAACACGCTCATCCACATGTGGAGAATCTCCACTGGGATCTTCTGTGTACTGAATTTCATAAATTGTGTAAGGAGTAACCGGGATTGGTTCAATAATGGTAAAAGGAGAATCGCTCTCATCCCATGGGTCTGTACCATTTGCATTGGAAACTATAACTTTGTAGTCTCCCAAAGGCTGATCCGCCGGAATTTCCCATTCCCAAGTTCCATCATTTTCAGTTGAGGAAACTAAAATTTCGCGGTTTTTTCCTACTGATTCTAGTTCTATCATAACATTATCTTCAAAATTAACAGAAGACCATACGATATTGTGAATACTGTCTTGTTCCCACTCTTCGCCGCCATTTGGTGAAATAACGCTAATAGTAGGTTCGGAGCCAAATCCTGTGATAGAGACATCATCTACATATAAAAGCGCATCACCATCCCAGTTACTGCTAACATCGTAGAAACGGAAACCGGCTTGTAGGGCGGTAACACCTTCTGGAACAGTGCCACTGTAACTAATTTGTTGCCATTCATCCATATCTTCACTGTATTGATTAGGCCAGGTTGAGCTTGCTCCTTCCCAATGCAAAACAATGCCTACTCTGCCAGCGGGGTCGTTATCGTATACCCAGGCAGAATAGGTGTATTCAACTCCAGGTGTAACTGGAAAAGCAGTGTTTTGAGTGTCTGTGTCGGCTTGTTCTTGTGTTGTTAGAGTTACTTTTAAACTGTAATCTCCAGAATGAACAATTTCTGTTCCGGGTTCTACAACTATACCATCCTCTGTTGTCCAATCATCTGGTTCTCCTTCTGTCCAGTTTTCGAAACTAGGGTTGCTTACCATATTTTGTGCAATAAGTGCTGATGAAATTATTAACATAAAAAATATTAAAGTTTTTTTCACTTTATCCTCCTATTTTGATTTATGTTAAGTATTTTCAAGAATAGTTTTTACGATGTAGAGTGTCAAATAAAAACAAAAGTTTATAAATAAGAAATTTGCTGTGTTGATTTCTACTTTTAAACACAATTCATATTAAATGCTAAAAAGAAGATTGTTGTAGTGCATTTTCCAACATTTCACTAGTGCTATAGAAGTAATAGTAACAGCAGTAATTGCTTCTAATTATGGAGATTGATCTCTTAATATTATGTTAATTACGATTTTTCCTTTTTCTGCACCTTCGTTTACTGTATCATTTTCTGAAAATACTATACCTTTTTTTGCTATTTATCAATCCTTGCCTTAGCTTGATAGAGGTGTTTTTGTAGAAAGGAAATTTTATTCTCCATTTGGAATTTTCGAAAATTCCAAATCAGATATTTTTATGTTTAATGCTTTCTCGATTTTATTTTTAGGTCAGCCATTGCTAGAATACGAGAATAACATATTTTAACTTTCACATTAATTCCTTTAGAAGGTTAGTAAAAAATTTTATCGATAATAAGCGAGCAAAATTAAAAACCATAGAACTAATTTTAAAACCCCAGTTAAGAAAACCGGGGTTTTAGTAATTATCAGCCAAATAAGATTTTTCTATTTCAACAAAATCATCTTCTGGGTTTTGGAATATTGTGGCGTACTTATTTTATAGAAATAGATACCAGATGTTACATCTTTTCCCATTCTATTGCGTCCATCCCAAACTATATTATGATTTCCGGCAGACAAATAGCCGTTCTGCAAAGTTGTTACCTTTTCACCTTTCAGATTATAAATCGTAACTTTTACATTTGTGTTTTGATTAGTTTGGAATCTTATAGTAGTTTGGGGATTGAAAGGATTTGGGTAATTATTGACTTTACTAATTTTGGGTAATGTTACATCGGAATTGTTAGAGCCAAAATCGATATCATCATCATTGCGAGGTTCCAATTTATATGCGCCGTAGCTATAATCAACAATACCAGTTATAGCGCCGATTTGATCATCTTGAATAGGTTCATAAGTATATTCACCCAAGGATCCCACAACACAGGCTCCGCTGCCATCGTCTATTTCCCATTCTCCATAACCAAGATCAGGATTGGTAACAGTAAGGTTTTCTACTTTTACCATTACGCTTTCGTAAGCTTCTTGGGTAGCTAAATCGTTGGTAGAGATAACTACAGGTTCTGGTAGTCCGCCATTATTCAATACTTCCAAATTGGCTAATTCTGTTAACTCTGTTTTGTTATAATATTCAATTACAGTTGCTTCTAAATATATTTCATCACCAATATTTAACATGGATACATCATAATCTTCTGGATAAACATTAATTCCATTCCAGGCACCGCTGCCATCTTGGATAAAGAAACTATTTGAAAACATAGCAGTAATTACGCCAGTTGTAGAAACACGCTCATCCACATGTGGAGAATCTCCACTGGGATCTTCTGTGTACTGAATTTCATAAATTGTGTAAGGAGTAACCGGGATTGGTTCAATAATGGTAAAAGGAGAATCGCTCTCATCCCATGGGTCTGTACCATTTGCATTGGAAACTATAACTTTGTAGTCTCCCAAAGGCTGATCCGCCGGAATTTCCCATTCCCAAGTTCCATCATTTTCAGTTGAGGAAACTAAAATTTCGCGGTTTTTTCCTACTGATTCTAGTTCTATCATAACATTATCTTCAAAATTAACAGAAGACCATACGATATTGTGAATACTGTCTTGTTCCCACTCTTCGCCGCCATTTGGTGAAATAACGCTAATAGTAGGTTCGGAGCCAAATCCTGTGATAGAGACATCATCTACATATAAAAGCGCATCACCATCCCAGTTACTGCTAACATCGTAGAAACGGAAACCGGCTTGTAGGGCGGTAACACCTTCTGGAACAGTGCCACTGTAACTAATTTGTTGCCATTCATCCATATCTTCACTGTATTGATTAGGCCAGGTTGAGCTTGCTCCTTCCCAATGCAAAACAATGCCTACTCTGCCAGCGGGGTCGTTATCGTATACCCAGGCAGAATAGGTGTATTCAACTCCAGGTGTAACTGGAAAAGCAGTGTTTTGAGTGTCTGTGTCGGCTTGTTCTTGTGTTGTTAGAGTTACTTTTAAACTGTAATCTCCAGAATGAACAATTTCTGTTCCGGGTTCTACAACTATACCATCCTCTGTTGTCCAATCATCTGGTTCTCCTTCTGTCCAGTTTTCGAAACTAGGGTTGCTTACCATATTTTGTGCAATAAGTGCTGATGAAATTATTAACATAAAAAATATTAAAGTTTTTTTCACAATTCCTCCTCTGTTATATCTAATTTTTTCTTTATGCTAGGAAAAATATAATACTCTACTACTAACTTAGCAAATTCATTCAAATTGTTACTATGAAAATTTACCATTCTTTTATTTCTAATTGTTCTAGTAGAGGTGATAATTTTACAGTTGCTCTTCGTTGATATTCTTTCACTGCTTCTTGAAATTTATACCAATGTTTTTCTTGAAAATTTTTTTTGAAACTAAACTTATCTTTCACAGGGTCGAATTTGATTATTCTGTCATTGAAAAGTTTAACATCTTGTTCTACGCAATCTTCAAACCAGCTTTTAGGGTTGTAGTCGCTTGCTGCGCCAAATTTATCTAAAAGATCTTTTATTTTCTCTATTCTGGCTTCTTTTTCATTATTATATTGGTCAATCTGAGTTTCGTTGATAGATTCTCCGATTAAATCTGAGATATTAGTTTTTACTTGATTCCAATTATTTTCCCATGAAGTTAGGAAGAGATAGTTAGAATATAATTTCTTTGAAGCTTGTATTACTCTTTCCTTATTTTCTATGATAGCATTTTTGCTTAACAGGCGCGGATCGTGCCAAGTAAGATTGGGAATATCGGGTTTAATACCTGCATCGGCATGGCCAATATTGGGTGCCAGTTTTTCCCAGATTCCTTGTATAGCGTTTACCTCATCGAAGGTTCCTACAAAATTTTGATGAGCAAAAGTATCGGACATCATGTGCGAAGCTATACCCAATGAATAGAGATTATCATCTTTAACAGCTTCAAAAAAAATACCACTAGCATAGTTGCTGGCAGGGCTGGTCATCAAAATATGCATTTTACCATCTTTTCTGCGTAATTTAGAACTTGTAGGTGTTCCGGGTAGAAAATGGAATAAAATATATATACGCATCAATGACTTACGCGGCTTTAAAATGTTTTGTGTCTGTGAAATGTAATTTTCATATTTTGTGCCATCAGGTTTATCAATTTTAAATTGAATGCAGTTATCGTCTACATACTGAGAAGAATAAGCTATAATTTCAGCTTCATCATTTTCAAAACCAGCCTCAACTGCTAGATATTTAGTTAAATAATAGTGAAATTCTAAATTCATAAAGCATCCTTTTATTCTAAAAAAATTTAAGAAAAAATCTACTATGTACATATTTCCGTTATTTTGCTAATTGTCAACTAAATAATAAATATAAAACATAATAAAAAAAGCCCGATGTGAAAATCAGGCTTTTTATATGTACATTATTCAATTTATTTTGCTAGAAGTTTAGAATATAAGGGAAATTGGTTACAGAACTCTTTTACATTCTTTTTAATATCTGCCAATTTATCCTCATTTTCAAAATTATCATATACTTCTTTTATGAATTCAGCAATATTTTTCATCTCTTTTTCTTTCATGCCTCTGGTAGTTACAGCTGGAGTTCCCAATCTTATACCGGAAGCAACGAAAGGTTTTCGCGTATCGAATGGAACAGTATTTTTATTTGCTGTTATTCCGGCTTTGTCTAAAGCACTTTCCATTTTTTTGCCAGAAGGTCCACCGGAGTCTTTTTCGCCCAAATTAATTAGCATCAGGTGATTATCGGTTCCTCCTGAAACCAGTTCAAAACCGTTATTTTTAAGAGCTTCGGCTAAAGCAAAAGCATTTTTAACAATTTGCTTTTGATAATCTTTGAATTCAGGTTTTAATGCTTCTTTGAAGGCTGCTGCTTTTGCAGCGATAATATGCATAAGTGGACCACCCTGCACACCTGGGAAAACTTGTTTATCAACTTCTTTTCTATGCTTTTTATTACATAATATAAGTCCACCTCTAGGTCCACGAAGAGTTTTATGAGTGGTAGTGGTTACAATATCGGCATAGGGAATAGGCGAAGGATGTTCACCAGCTGCTACTAAACCAGCAATATGAGCCATATCGACTACAAAGAAAGCATTTACCTCATCTGCTATCTTACGGAATTTTTTAAAATCTATTACACGAGGATAAGCACTAGCACCAGCTAAGATCATTTTGGGGTTAACTTCTTTTGCTTTTCTTCTAATTTCGTCATAGTCGAAGGTTTCGGTATTTCTATTTACTCCATAGGAAACAATATTATATAGTGCACCTGAAAAGCTAAGAGGATGACCATGAGTTAGATGTCCGCCATGAGAAAGTTCTAAACTCAAAATTGTGTCGCCAGGTTTAACTAAAGCAAAGTAAGCAGCCATATTGGCTTGAGAACCTGAATGTGGCTGAACATTAGCATGTTCGGCTCCAAAAATTTCTTTAGCACGTTCTATAGCCAACCTTTCCACTTCATCTATATATTCACAACCACCATAATATCTTCCATACAAACTATATTTTGGTTCACCGGTTTTGCGGCTATATCTATAAGGGTAACCTTCTGCATATTTATTGGTTAGAACAGAACCTGCTGCTTCCAATACGGTTTCAGAGACAAAATTTTCTGAGGCAATTAACTCTAAATTCTCCGATTGTCTCTTCAATTCATTATACATAGCCTTGTATAGTTCACGATCTTGTGTTTTGATTATTTCCATAATCACTCCTTATTTATTTTTTTCAAAATTATCTATTTTAGCAATACGTCTTTGATGTCTGCCACCTTCAAATTCGGTATTCAGCCAGACTTCGATGATATCGAATGCTAGATATTTTGCTATAAATCGTCCAGCCAACACCAATATGTTGGCATTATTGTGGTTTCGAGAGAGTTTAGCAGACTTTTCTGTATGACACAAAGCTGCGCGAATACCTTTTACTTTATTAGCAACAATGCTCATTCCTAAACCGCTTCCGCAAATCAAAATGCCTCTTTCACACTTTTTTTGGGAAACTGCAACAGCTGCTTTAAAGCCATGGTCTGGATAATCAGTAGAGGTAGGAGAAGAAACTCCGTAGTCTACTAACTCAACCTCATCATTTTCCTTAAAAAATTCCATAATATTTTGTTTTAATTCAAAACCTGCATGGTCGGAAGCAATAGCTATTTTCATAAAAATTTCCTATTTTACCAATAAACAGCAGAGAGCTATTGAATATAGTTTACTTTTTTCGTTATCTCCACGGGAAGGTAGAATAGCAGGAACACGGCTGCCAGCAACGTAAGTAGCCATAGTAGCACCAGCAAGCTTGGTCAATGTTTTATAGAAAACATTGCCAGCTTCTAAGTTTGGAAATACTAAGCAATCCGCTTTTCCTTCCACACAGCTGTTTAATTTCTTTATTTTTACACTTTCAGGATCAACTGCTACATCCAGAGCCAAAGGACCATCTATTTTAGCATTTTTAAGCTGACCTCTATCGCCCATTTTGGCAATAACAGCTGCATCCACTGTGGAAGCAACCTTAGGATTTGCTTTTTCTGTAAAAGATATCAAAGCTACTTTGGGTTTGTCGATATGTAGCTCTCTAGCGGTATCGATAACATATTGGGTCATGGCAATCTTTTGGTTAATATCTGGCTGTGGAATAAAGGCGCAATCTGAAGCAACCATAAGTTTGTCGTAAGCTGGAGCTTCAACTAAGGTAATATGGGTAAGAGTTGCTTTCGGAATCATAAGACCTTCTTTTTTATCTAATATACATCTAAGGTATTTATCTGTGCTAATAAGGCCTTTCATCAGAATGTCTCCCTTGCCTTCGTTAATAAGGTAAACGGCTTTTTTACCAGCTTTCCATTCATCTGGCTCATTTACTATTTCAAATATTTTGGGATCTATATCCAATTTTCCACATTCTTCTATAATAACATTTTCATTTCCCACCAAGGTTACTTGTACCAATTTGTTCATAATTGCTTCTTTTACAGCATGTATGGTGTGTTTATCTTGTCCAAAAGCAACAACCAAGCGGCGAGTTGGTTTTTGTTTAGCTAATTCAAAAAGTTCATCCAGCGTTTTTATACTCATAGTTCCTCCAAATATATTTTTTTATCCAAATTCTTTTAATAAAGCTATTTGTCAAGTTTAGAACCTTTTAGGGCAACATATTTCTCTAAACCAATAGTTAGAATGTCCATCGCTTTTTCTAAATCGGTTTCATTGAGAATATAAGCTATTCTAATCTCATTTTTTCCCATTCCTTTGGTAGCATAGAACCCTTCCGCTGGCGCAAACATAACTGTTTCGTTGTTATAAGAAAATTCTGCAAGCATCCATTTAGCAAAATCTTCTGCATCATCTATAGCTGTTAATTTAGCTATTACGTAAAATGCACCGTGAGGTTTATGGCAGATTACACCCTTCATAGTTTGTAATTTATCAAATACAATATCTCGCCTTTTTTTATATTCATTCATAGTAGGCTCGAAATATTCTTCTTGCAGTTTAGCAGCAGCGCTAGCAGCTTTTTGTTCTAGAGTAGGAGGGCATAGTCGAGCTTGGGCAAATTTTAAGACAGATGCTATAATGTCCTTATTTTTGGAGATCAAGCAGCCAATTCGTGCTCCACAAGCACTATATCTTTTGGAGACACTATCTACCATAATTGTTCTATCTGAAATATAATCTAGAGTAAGGATGCTAGTATGTTTTTCCTCGTCATACACAAATTCGCGATAAACTTCATCTGTAATCACGAAGATGTCATGTTTTATTGCCAACTGAGCTATTCTATCCAAATCGTGTTTGGAATATACGGCTCCTGTGGGATTACCGGGGTTGCAAAGCATAATTGCTTTTGTTTTCATGCTAATCATCTGTTCGATTTTTTCATTGGGAGGAAGTGCAAAACCTTTCTCTGCATAGGTAGTAAGGGGCACGATTTTGGCACCAACCATGGTGGCGAACCCGTTGTAGTTAGTGTAAAATGGTTCTGGGATAATAATTTCATCACCTGGATCACAGATTGCCATCATAGCGAATATAATTGCTTCAGAGCCTGCTGTAGTAACAATAATCTCATCTGTAGAAATGTCAATATCGCATCTGGAATAATAGTTTACCAAGTTTTTTCGATATTCCAGTAGTCCTTGGGAAGGACCGTAGGCTAAAACTTTATCAGTATAATTTCGATAGACATCTATCATTACTTGTGGTGTTTCAATGTCGGGCTGACCGATATTAAGATGATAGATCTTAATTCCTTTACCTTTGGCAGTTTCTGCATAGGGCATCAGTTTCCTGATTGGTGAAGCTTGAACTTCTACTGCTCTCTTAGATAAATCCATAATTTACCTCGCTTTATTTATATTTTCTATATTTTCCAAACTTTTTTGTACTAACTGATATTTATCCTTAATCTCCTGCTTATTTTTTATTGCAATAGGTTTTCCATAGACTACATTTATTTTACTAAAAAATTTTGGCAACCTGAATTTATCCCACGAGTTGAATACTCTTTCCTTTTTTATATCTACAGCTACCGGCACAATTGGCAATTTGCTATGATATGCTAAATATAGCAGTCCTTTTTTAATTTTTTGAGAAGGTCCTTTGGGTCCATCGGGAGTAATTGCCAAGTTATATTTATTGGAGAGTCTTACCATTTCTTTCATTGCGCTTAAGCTACCTTTCGAGGAAGAACCCCGTGGAGTGTGATAACCTAAAAGTTTTATTGGTCCAGCTATCAATTCTCCATCCCGAGAGCGAGAAACCATTATTCCTATTCCCTGATATCTATGTAAATATGCCAAGGGTAGCAAGTTGCGGTGCCAACAAGCATATATCACTCTCCTTTGTGGTACTTTCCCATACAATTCAAAACGTAAAGTTTTTCCTAAAATAAGAATAAACAAGGCCCCCAAATATTTTTCTAAAAAAAGACCGATTTTTTTCATGCTAACATTTCCTTTATTATTTCTGCCGTCTTTTGAGAAGCCGAACGTTTTTCCATAATTTGCTGGATTTGTTGTAAATCGGTTTTGAGTTGATTATATTTTTCCTTGTTTTGTAAAAATTCCTGAATTTTGGCTGTTATATATTTGCTGTTAGCTTTTTTTTGTATAAGCTCGGGTACTATTTTTTTTTGCATCATTATATTAGGAAGACCTATTTTATCTATTTTTATAAGGCGTTTTCCCAAAAAATAAGATATAAAGCTGGTTTTATAAACTATAATAAAAGGAGTGCCAATGTAGGCAGTTTCCAAGCTAGTTGTTCCAGACTTAGCCACAATAAAGGAGGAATATTTCATTATTTCGTAATTATAATTTTCAAGATAATGGGATTTAGAATTTTTTGGGAAATACTTTTTCGGCAAAGAGTGAGCACGCGAGATAATAAATTCATATTTGTTGTAAGGTAATTGCGAGATAGTTTTGTGAAATTCTGGAAGTAATTTGGTTACCTCGTTTTGACGGCTGCCAGGAAAAAAACCTATCCATTTTTTTGAGAAGTCTAAACCAAATTTTTCTGCAAATTCATTTTTCGAAAGTTGTAATTTTATCTGTTCTGCGATGGGGTGTCCCACATAGGTGGAAGGAATATGAAATTTATCGAAATAATCTTTTTCCAAAGGCAATATGTATGCTATATGATCTGTGTATTTTTTTAACTGATGTATTCTTTTTGATTTCCAAGCCCAAAACTGAGGAGAAATATAGTATAATACCGGAATTTTATATCTTTTGGCCAGCTTAGCTATGCGCATGTTCAAACCAGGATAATCTACTAGGACTACTAAATCTGGTTTGCTATTTTCATTTTGGAATATATTTTTGATTTTTTTGTTAACCTGTGCAAAAAATTTTAGATGTTTTACAACTTCCCAAAACCCCATAACAGCGAATCGTTGGAAATCAAATATGCTATTTAGTCTTTGTGATTGCATTTTGGGGCCACCAATTCCAAAATGATAAAATTGGTCATCATTCATCTTTTTTAGCACATCGGCAGCATGTAAATCACCAGAATTTTCACCTGCTATCCAAAAGATTTTTTTCATTCTAAATCCTCGAAAAGATCATCAATTTCATTAAGTAAATTCTCTTCTACAGAAAAGTTTATATAATCGGTAAAATTATCTAAAATTATTAATGCATTTACATTTGCATCTTCACCTTTTATTGTGCTTAAGCGGCGATGAAATGATTCATTTACCGTGTGTACATGTTCATAAATTTTTACTAAGCCTTTTAGATCGAATTCGGCTTGCATTCCCTTTCTTTTTCGTACAAATTGTTTAATCAAATACATCGAAACAGCTCTATACATATTCTCTTTTAGGTTGGCAAATGGCAAATGAAATTTCACCATTGGTTTTAATTGTGCTAATATAGGGCAACCGCTACTAACCATATAAATGCCTATCATAGAGCTTACACCTCTTTGTAAAGAGGTTGTTTTAACATAATTTCTGTTCCTACTAATCACTTCTACTTTCATTTTTTCTTAAGAGGTAGATTTTCTAAAAGAATCTATTAGATCAACAAATTTTCGTAGCTACCGGTCAATATTCTGTTTCTTTTTCGCTTAAGGGGCAATTCCTACATTGGTAGGTTGTAAGTTTTGTCCATTTAGGAAGCAGTGAAGGAGGATCTTGAATTAAATTTAGAGTATTAGAATCGAGAAGGAGATTAAAGTGTTTTTTCTCTCTACCATCTTTACTGAAAATATAGGTGAATTTTAATTTTTCCATTTTCTTACCTTTCTAAATAACAATAAACTTTTCTGGTTCGGCCACCGTCGAATTCACAAAAGAATATTCCTTGCCAGGTACCTAAAACAAGTCTGCCTTCTTCTACCAAGATATCTTGGCTGCATCCTATTAGTGAACTTTTAATATGGGCATCAGAATTGCCTTCGGTATGGCGAAATTCCCCTAAAACAGGTGAAATACGTTTTAAACCTAAAATTATATCTCGGGGAACATCAGGATCAGCATTTTCATTGATAGTGATAGCAGCTGTGGTGTGGGGCACAAAAAGAGTTATTTTGCCACTATTTATGTTTTTATCTTTAACTAACTGGAGAATTT
>JAXHUB010000100.1:0-17420 GCA_034189845.1 Candidatus Cloacimonadota bacterium
AAAAAATTGCTGGTAAATTCATAATAAAAAAAAAGAAAAAATATTTACCATTTATATATTATATGCGAGATACATGTTTGTCCAATGAGCCATGTTCAATTTTAAATGCACCAGCAGTCATAGTTAAAAAATCAAGCAAATTGGAAGAAGTAGCAGGTATTTTTATATCGCTTTCCAATGTAAAATTTAAAGTAGGAAAAGGCAGCAAAACAATTTTTTTGGGTCACGGAACCGGAGATAAAAAATATGGTGGAAAATCTGTTAATCTAGATAAGTATGATTATATTTTTTTAACAGGTGAAAAACATTTAGCTAAAATTCAAGATGTCGGCTTAAAAATTCCTGCTCAAAAATTAATAAAGATAGGGAATTTGCGTTTCGATGATTATGTGAACGATAAATTCACTAAACAAGAGCTATTGAAACAGCGAAAAATAAAAAATGTGAACAAACCCATTATTTTGTATGCTCCAACTTGGAAATGGGGTAATGGGACATTGTTGAAATATTTTTTCAAGTTTGCAAAAGAAATAACAAAGGAATATAATTTAATTGTTCGTCCTCATAATTTCGATGCCAACAAACTTCCTTTCTTAAAAACTTGGGCTAAACTGCATAATATTCAAGATATCTATTTTTCCAATCCTAGAAATTTAAGAGACAACGATACTTTTCATGATTTTAAATTATCTGATTTGATGATAAGCGACACTTCCAGTGTTTTATATGAATATCTTATTACCAGAAAACCAATTATTGTCGCAGAAACTAAACCAGCTGACCTTCACAATATGCCCGAGAATATGAATATTATGAAGAAAGTTGATATTTATAATCCTTCCGATGATATTCTTGAACTTATAAATAAAAATCTTAATGACAAATCGTTACCTGAAAAATTTAATGAATTATTGCATAATTGTTTCTATTTTAACGATGGCAGAGCTACTGAACGTGCAGCAGAGTTCATTAAGCAACTATGAGGTTTAAAATATTAATATTGACAAAAACTTCGACCAAAAGAGCTAATACAAAAAAATCTAAAGGAGAATTAAAATGCAAAAAGAACTAAAGCAACCACCAAAGAAACTTGGTGTATTAATTCCAGGACTTGGTGCAATAGGTACTTCTTTTATTGCCGGAATAGAATTGATAAAAAAGAAACATGCTAAGCCAATAGGAAGTATGACCCAAATGGGGACAATTCGTTTAGGAAAAAGAACAGAAAATAGAAATCCATTGATAAAAGATTTTGTGCCATTAGCTGATATAAGTAGTTTAGTTTTTGGGGGTTGGGATATATTCGATGAAACTGCTTATGAAGCTGCTAAACATGCCGAAGTGCTTTCAAATGAACATATTGAATTGGTTAAAGATGAGTTACAAGCAATAAAGCCAATGAAAGCAGTTTTTGACCGCAGGTATGTGAAAAAACTGGATGGACCTCATGTAAAAAAAGCGGAAAATAAATATGAATTAGCCCAAAAATTAATGGATGACATAGATAATTTTAAGAAAGAGAATGAATTAGATAGCGTAGTTATGGTTTGGTGTGCTTCTACAGAGGTCTATATAGAACTCCAGGAAGTTCATGAAAGCTTAGAAGCTTTCGAAATAGCCATGAAAGAAAATCACGATGCAATTTCACCAAGTATGATTTATGCTTATGCTGCTCTTAAAAAGGGAATTCCTTTTGCAAATGGAGCTCCTAATCTAACCGTTGATATACCAGCAATTTGGGAATTAGCTAAGAAACAGCAAGTTCCTATTGCCGGTAAAGATTACAAAACCGGTCAAACACTTATGAAAACCATTATTTCACCTGGGCTTAAAGCTCGTCTCTTGGGCATAAACGGCTGGTTCTCTACCAATATACTAGGCAATCGTGATGGTGAAGTCTTGGATGATCCAGAATCTTTTAAAACCAAGGAAGTAAGCAAATTAGGTGTTTTGAATTATATTCTACAACCAGAAAAAAATCCGGACTTATACAAAGATTTGTATCATAAGGTAAGAATCAATTATTATCCACCTCGTGGAGATAATAAAGAAGGTTGGGATAATATTGATATTTTTGGATGGCTTGGTTATCCTATGCAAATTAAGATCGACTTTTTATGTAAAGACAGCATTTTGGCGGCTCCTATAGTATTGGATTTGGTTCTATTTCTGGATTTGGCACAAAGATTTGGTTTTCATGGAATTCAAGAATGGCTTTCATTCTATTTCAAAAGCCCAATGCATTTGCCAAAATTATATCCTGAACATGACTTATTTGTTCAATTGGCAAAATTAAAAAACACTTTGCGCTACATTATGGGGGAAGATATGATTACCCATCTTGGTCTTGATTATTATGATGGTCAAATGAAAGAAGAGGATTAAGCCTTTTGTCTATGAAAGCCGTAATTATAGCAGCAGGTTGTGGTAGCAGGTTAAGAAGCGAACATAAAGGTATTCCCAAAACTCTGTTAAAAATTAAAGGAAAGCGGATCATCGATGATATTATCGAAAAGATCCGCTTTTTCGATATAACAGAAATAGTAATCGTAACTGGGTATGAAAGTGAATATCTAAAAAAAAAACTTAAGAATTATGAAACTACAGATTTAAATATAAAATTTGTGCATAATGAACATTGGCGAAAAGCAAATGGAATATCAGTTTTAGCTGCCAGCAAATTATTAAGTATCTCAGACCAGTTTCTTTTAATGATGAGCGATCATATATTTAGCAGTGAAATGCTTGGGGATATTATTAAAACCCCAATTTCTTCTGAAGAAGCACTTTTAGCTTTAGATTTTAAAATTAATACTATTCCAGATTTGAATGATGGTATGAAAGTACAATGTGAGCAAGAAAAAAACAATAGATACAATATCAGAAAATTTGGGAAACATTTAGCAGAATACAACGCTATTGACGCTGGGATGTTTAAATTAAACTATAATTTTTTCAAAATTCTAAAAAAATCTATTGAGGAAGGAAAATGCTCTCTTTCCGATGCTTGCAACTCTTTGGCTAATGAACAAAAGATGAAAGGGCTTGATATAAAAGATGCTCTATGGCTAGATGTAGATACTCCTGAAATGATAGAACAGGAACAGATATTATCTAAAATATTCAATAGCAGGATATAATGAGTATTTACTATTTTGCAAATCAAGTATATCAACTTTCTTTCGCAATTCCTCTTTTTAAAAAATTGGGGGGAATTTTCATAATTAAAAAACCCCGTAAGATTTTATCTTTCAAGTCTAGAATGATAAACACTAATGTAGATTTTCAGCAAAAAACTTTCTTAAATATTCCACCGGTAATAAAAAAAAGTCCTTCCCAAATGCAAGACCTACAGGGAATCGTTGTCTCACAATCGAATACATTCTTAAATGTAGATAGAAAGAAATGTAAAACAATTTTTGTTGGACATGGAACAGGAGATAAACGTTATGGTGGTAAAGCTGATACACTTTTAACATACGACTATATCTTTTTGAGTGGCGATAAGCATTTGCAAAAAATTAAAGATGATAAAGTAGATATTCCTTCCGAAAAATTAGTAAAGATAGGCAATACCAGATTTGATGATTATGTTAACAATAAAATAAACCGAGAGCGCGAATTAAAGAGGTTGGGGATAGTGGATAAAAGACTTCCCAATGTTCTTTATGCTCCTACCTGGCGCTGGGGAAATGGCACTTTTAAAAAATATGTCTATAAATTTGCCCGAGCACTTACTAAAGATTTTAATCTTATAATAAGACCGCATCATCACGATTCGAAAAGAATTCATCAAGTAAAATTGTGGGCGATGAGCAAAGGATTAAAAAACATCTATTTTTCTAACCCAAATAATCTCCGCACTAGTGATACTATTAATGATTTTATCGTCTCAGATTTAATGATAAGCGATACCTCCTCGATAGTTTATGAATATCTTATAACAAGAAAACCAATTATACTTATAAAAAATGATTGTAATATCTTACATAATATGCCTACAGAAATGGATGTATCAAAATATGTGCCAAGCTATGACGGAACACAAAATTTAGTATCGTTAATTAAACAAAGTTTAAATGATCGGAATAATTTTGAAACTATGAATAAATTACTTTATAATTGCTTTTATTTCAACGATGGTTATTCTGCAGACAGAGCTGCTAATTTTATAAAAAAAATAAGCCAACAAAATGATTCATAATCTATTGAAAAACAAAAAAGTTATCTTAGCCTCGGCTTCTCCACGCAGAAAAGAAATATTTAAGTTATTAGGAATAAAAGCACTTCAGCAATCTGCTGCTATCGATGAGACTATATTTACCAACAATCCCAGGAAATTGGTGAAAACCCATGCGCTTGATAAAGCCAGAACCGTTGCCACCAAATATGGTTCGGAATGCTTTACCATCGGTTCCGATACCATCGTTTATCACCAGAAGGAGATCTTATTCAAACCACAAGACAGATACGAAGCAGCCGATTTTTTGTGTCGGCTTTCAGGCGATTATCACTATGTTTACACAGGTGTAGCTGTTTGCTATAAAAATAAGGAATTTACTACATACGATAAAACTAAAGTTGAGTTCAAAATTATAACTGCAGAAGAAATAGAGGAATATATTAAAACCGGCGAACCTATGGATAAAGCTGGAGCTTACGGCATCCAAGGTTATGGCTCACAGTTTATTAGGAATTTGAATGGCTGTTACTTCAACGTGATGGGATTTCCAATAAATAAATTCTATGAAATGCTGAAGGAAATATTATGAAAACTCTTTTTTTCAATGCCAAAATCTACTCGATGAAGAGCAAAGATTCCGTTTTTGAGGCTATGTTAGTAGAAAACGAAAAAGTTAAACAGCTATTTTTACAAACTCCAAACTTAAAAAATATCCAAAAGATAGATTTAGAAGATAAATATGTTTATCCTGGATTTATTGATACTCATACTCATTCTTTCGAGGGCGGTTTGTATAGCTCGGGTGCCGACCTTGCTGCTGCCTATAATTTGTCCGATGTAATGCAGATCCTCAGCGAAACCAAACCAGTTAGTGGAATGGTCTTTGCCTATCGACTAGATGAAAGGAAGTTAAAGGAAAAACGTTTTCCTACAGCCATCGAACTCGACACTATTTTTCCTAATATTCCCGTTTTACTTAGAAGAATCGATGGACATTCCTGCATTATAAATTCGATAGCTGCAAAAAAAATAGACTGGCAGGAAAAGTTACCAGCAGATTTTAATGGTCTGCTGAACAAACGGTGGAACGATAAAGCTGCCACCTGGTTTCACAATCAGGTGGATGCTGAAGGAGTTTGGCAAGCATACGAAAGGGCTGCGCAGATTGGTTTAAGAACCGGCCACACAGCCATTCATACTATGATAGGTGACGGCGATAGCAACCCTCAGCATTTTAAAATGATATTCGATAACCCAGAAAGATTTGGCTTGGAATTTATTCCTTACCCTCAAATTACAAATGTAGACACTGCTTCGAAGCTGAAATCACCCCGGATAGGTGGTTGTATTTTGGCTGATGGCTCGTTTGGTTCTCATACAGCAGCTTTAAAACAAGATTACTTCGATAAACCAGGGCATAAAGGCAATCTATACCATTCAGATGATTTTTGGTTGGATTTTATAACAAAAGCACATGCTCATGATTTGCAGATTGCAATTCATTGTATTGGCGATAGAGCTATCGAACAAATATTAAAGTGCTATGAAAAGGTGCAGCAGAAAAATTTTAAAGACTTGAAACATCAGATAATTCATGCCGAATTGACTGATGATAATATGCTGGATAGAATAAAAAAAAGTGGGATTAGTTTGGTTATGCAGCCCATGTTCGATCGACTTTGGGCTGGTCAAGATGGTATGTACGAAAATTTATTGGGCAAAAAGCGAACTTTGCGTACCAATCGACTAGCTTCAATTTTTGCGCGGAATATTTTAGTGACAGGCGGCTCGGATTGGTATGTAACAAAATTGGATGCATTAAGTGGAATTGATGCAGCAGTTAACATTCATAATTTAAACGAGCGCATAACACCTTATAAAGCGATACAAATGTATACAACCAATGCTGCCAGCTTATCTTCCGATGAGGGTAGATTAGGCATTTTAGCACCTAATTCACAAGCAGATTTTGTGGTTACTAACAAAGATATCTTAAATTCTGATAATATAAAAAGAACAAAAATAGAATGGGTTTATAAAAAAGGAAAAAAACGAGTTTAAGTTTAATTTTTTAGCACAAAAAAAGCACCTAACCAAAAGTTAGGTGCTTTAATTATATTCTTAACTATTGATCTATTTCATTTAGAATTGTATCAATAGCAATTTTTGCGTGGTCTTCATTCATAAAGCTAAGTGGGAATCCGAAGATATAGCATTTATTCACATCAGTTATTTTTTTCAGTCCCACTGGTTGTGCTTGAATTTCATTAAACTGAACTTCACTAGGATGTTTATCTGTGTCATCAACATCATCCCATTCTGTGAAAGTTGGGTCGAAACCATTTCCATCTGGATCTGGTTCTTTACAACCTAAGGTGAAGGTTATTTCTGTGAAATTGTTTAGGTGATCTGGATTAAAATAAGCTACTGCGTTTAGACCATAAAGAGCTATTGGATCATCAATAAATGGGATTATTGGATTGGGATCTTTAGCCAATTCGATATTATTTGTGAAACCATCAACAGCATCTGCTCTTACGAAAAATGGATTGGTAAAATAATTTGCATTAGAAATTGTGTTAACAAGCATATCTTCATTATCTACGCTTAATGGAATTCCGAAAAATTCTTCTAATAAGGGTAAAGCATCTTTTTGGCAGTTTTCTTGAACACCTTGTATATTAGCTCCACCACTAAAGATCATATTTCCACCTAGCTTGAAGTATAAATTAAATACTTCATATTCTTTTTGGAAATTACTAGCGTTATTCTTCAAGGGGGAATCGGAATGATAAATAATTAGCTCGTATTGCTGTAGATCAGTTGGTGAAAACACAGGTTTATTGAAATGAAGAGGAGATAATCCTATAGAACTTATGTAATTAGCAACATCCTCTCTTTTCACATGGTCAACTATTGGTTGGTCAATCAGCAGATTATCATAAAATGCATCTATAGCATCCTGATCACATAAGGCGGCTGTATCATCATCTATTATCAAAATACCATTTTTCTCTACCATGGGTTCTACTATTTCATAAGTAAAAATAGCAGGAGAGGGGTCGTAAACACCTTGTAAGTCAACAGCTCTTACTTCAATGGTATGCGTACCAGGAGAAACTTTATCACCTGTTAACAGTGTGCCTTGACTAATATCATGACTAATAGGAACACGTAACCACTGGGTTCCATCTTCATCAATTTGCAGATTTTCGCCAACTGCTGGTAGCGGAGCATATTCAAAAGGAGCTCCATCTAAACGAATGTCAAAATGGGTAATTTCAGCAAAATAGGTAGTACCAGTTTCTTCATCTTTTACTGCTCCCACTTTCTTTTTAAAAGGTTCATCACTTTCATATTCACCATACCAGCCCCAGCGCATAGTGACTTTTAAATCTTGACTCCAAATTGCGCTATATTTAGTAGAATCCGG
This sequence comes from Candidatus Cloacimonadota bacterium, assembly GCA_034189845.1. Taxonomy (GTDB): domain Bacteria; phylum Cloacimonadota; class Cloacimonadia; order Cloacimonadales; family TCS61; genus JASUTE01. The sequence continues at coordinate 7,617 of JAXHUB010000100.1, forward strand.
TCTTGCTTCTCCTTCATTGTCGAATCCACCCGGATAATCAACCCAAAATGGAGTAGCAAAGTGTGTTCCACTAATTGTTTGAACAGAAGGAATAACTTTTGGAATAGAAGCATCCATGTAGGTGGTATAATGGTTTTCACCTAACACCCAAGTGTCGTTCTTCTCTGCATTATCTTTAGTACCTACATATATTAAAGAACCAGGATGAAATCCTTCCTTTACTACAAAAGAGATTGTGTCTGGTTCGGAAATTATTCCAGCAATGTCTATAGCTCTGGCTATTAGATATGTGGAATCTTGAGCAACCCCTTCCTCATCAACAGCATTGGGTAATAGATTATGTTCTGTAGTTCTTGAAATAAGATATCGATCATGGTTAGCTTGACCTTTTGTATTAATCCAGGTATTAGGATCATTCGCATCCATGTCATAACCTCCGGCGTCAGTTCCATCATAGGGAATTATATTACCTTCTAAATCTCGTTTTTGTAATGCAAATTCATAATATTGAGCTTCCTCATCAATATATTCTTCATCTGATAAAACTGCAAATTGCAAAAATATGCCAGTACCAATAGTTTTACCTGCTATTTCACCCTTGGTAGATGAAATCAATACTCTGGGTTTAGCGGAAACAGCTTTAAAATATTTTGTAGCAATTTCACTTTCATCGCCACGATTATCGATACATTTCACTTGGAAACAGCTAACTACTTGAGCACTATCTCCATCTACATTAGCAGGGAAATTAATGACAGTGTAAACTTCATCTGACCAAATAGTACGTCTGGCTTCAGGACTGCTTAGAGGAATAGATTCGTCAGCTAATGGTTCATAATGCCATACCCATCCTTGTTCTTCAGGTGGTAGGCTTGGGTCATCTACAATATATTCGTGTCCCGGCGTAGCAATTGGATTGCCATCGGTATCGAGTACACGGTAGGCATAACCTTCTATGCTACCATCAATGTCGTAAGCGTTCCATCTAATTGTTTGCTGAAATAATTCAGCATCTCCAATTGCTCCCAAACTATCTTCTCCAAAATAGTCAGTTATCGATATTACTGGTGCATTGTTCTGTTGCAATGAACCTTTGCGGTCTTCACAGGCTGTAAAAAGCAGCATTATAGACATTAGTATAGATATAAAAAGCAAGGGTTTGTTAATTTTAAACATTTAATCCTCCTGATTCTATTAAATTTAAAAGATTCCCATTTTTTTCTTTATTTAATTTTCTCTTGATTTTCGTCAATAAAATTATCGATTTTTTTTTATTTCCAGGGCTGCTTTAACCACATTTCCAAGAAGCATTGCAGTAGTTACAGAGCCTACTCCACCAGGGACCGGCGTTATTTGAGCAGCCTTTTCTTGACAATTAAAAAAATCTACATCACCAACATATTTATCTTTCCCCTCTGAGTTTTTTACTTGATTAATACCAACATCAATTATCGTAATTCCGTTTGGTATCATTTCTTTTTTTACGTAATTTGCTTTTCCTATAGCAGCAATAAGAACATCACTTTCTTTGATTATTTTTTCAACTTCTTGGCTATGGCTGTGGCACACAGTAACTGTGGCATTACCAGTTTTATTTTTCCTAAGAAGAAGGTTGGCCAAAGGTTTGCCTACAATATTACTTCGGCCAAGTATTGTAATCCGTTTGCCTTCGGTTGGGATATCATAAAAATCTAGAATTTTCAATACTGCGGCAGAAGTTGAAGGCAGAAAACTATCTTGATCCAGCACTAATTTGCCCATATTCATTGGATGAAAGCCATCCACATCTTTTTCGGGTACAATTGTTTTTACAATCTCAGATTCTTTAATCTGTTTTGGAAGAGGTTTTTGCAGCATTATAGCGTGAACTTCATTATCTTGATTAAGGCCTTTTATTTTAGAAATGAGCTCTGATTGAGACATTTTAGTTGAAAATCGAAGAATTTTTACTGATACTCCAATTTTTTCTCCCTTTTTCTTAAGATTATTCATGTAATAAACAGCTGCGGGGTCATTTCCTAAAATAATAATTACTAATTTTGGAATTAAGTTAGTGCTTCGAATCGTTTCTTTTAGGTTTGAATAGACTTCTTTAGTTATTGGCTTAGCTTTTAATTTTTTTGCCAAATTCATCATCATACTTCCTTCTAATCCTGGTTATATTGCTTGCTTCTCCATTTTGCTCGTTAAATTCTATAATCACACCGTTAATTTGTAAACCAGAATATGAAACCTCATATCTTTTGGGCATGCCCGAGAGCATTTTTTCTAAGATTATTTCCTTTTTAATTCCTATTATAGAATCATGGGGGCCAGTCATACCAGCATCTGTAATATAAGCGGTGTTGTTCAAAATTTCCTCATCTGCAGTTTGTATATGTGTATGAGTTCCAATAACCGCTGTTACTTTTCCGGCACAATAATAAGCAAATGCGCGTTTTTCAGCAGTTGCTTCGGCGTGAATATCAATCAAAATATTAGGAGTAATTTTCTTCAATTTTGGGTAGATATTATCGAATGTTGAAAAAATTGAATCGGAGGGTCCTAAGAAAACTTGTCCACACAGGGTTAAAATAGCCAGGGAAGCGTTCTTTTTGTCGATTACGTAATATTCGGAACCATAAGCAGGTTTAGGATAATTAAGGGGTTTAGTGATACGGGGCTCCTCTTGTAGATAGTCCAAAGATTCACGTTTGTCCCATAAATGATTTCCACTGGTGAAAGCATCGATTCCTGCTTCAAATAAAACTGAAGCAGTTTTTCTTGTAACTCCACGACCTTGGGCAATATTTTCTATATTGGCGATACAAAAATCAGCTTTGAATTCATTTAAAAGAGTTGGTAGTTCGTTACGAACTAAATTTCTCCCTGGCTTGCCAAAAATATCTCCTAAAAACAATAATCTCATAATTTATTTGGCGATTGCCGATTGTCTGGTTTCACGAATCACAGTTACTTTTATTTGTCCGGGATACTGCATTTTTTCTTCGATTTTGTCTGCTATATCGGAAGCAATGTAAACTGTCTTTTCATCTTTAACAGAAATTGGATCTACTATTATTCTTAATTCACGACCAGCTTGAATAGCAAAGGATTTATTTACTCCTTCGATGGAATTGGCAATATCTTCCATCTTTTCTAAACGTTTCATATAAGTTTCCAACATTTCGCGCCTAGCGCCTGGTCTTGCTCCAGAAACAGCATCAGCAATTTGAGTTAGAACAGCGTAGACACTGTTCGCTTCTACTTCTTCGTGATGAGCAGCGATAGCATTGACGATAAGCTTGCTTTCGCCATTTTTTCGTGCTACATTAGCTCCCAAACTAGCATGTGAACCATCATATTCGTGATCGATAGCTTTTCCTATATCGTGTAGGAAACCTGCTCGACGAGCAACTTCTTGGTCTAATCCAAGTTCTGCTGCTATAATTCCAGCTATCCAAGCAGCTTCTATTGAATGCTGCAGCACATTTTGTCCATAACTAGTACGATATTTCAAACGTCCAATAAGTTTAACAATGTTAGGGGAAATGTTGTGGATATTAGTTTCCATACAAGCTTGTTCACCAATTTTTACCAAATTTTCATCCATTTCTTTAGCAGTTTTTTCTAAAACTTGCTCTATTCTTCCAGGATGGATACGTCCGTCGCTAATCAGTTTTTCCAAGGCTAAGCGTGCTATTTCTCTTCTCACGGGATCGAAACCGGAAAGAACAACTGCCTCAGGAGTATCATCTATCACTAGATCAATTCCGGATGCTTTTTCGAAAGTACGAATATTGCGCCCTTCTCTGCCAATTATGCGGCCTTTCATTTCATCATCTGGCAGAGAAACCACTGAAACTGTAGATTCAGAAACGTAATCTACTGCTATACGTTGAATAGCGGTAGCCAAGATTCCTGCTACAGCCTTGTTAGCATTGGCTTTTGTTTGTTCGATGATATCTCGAACTTCTTTAGCTGCTTCATTGCGTGCCTTATTTTTTAGATTATTTTTCAATATCTCAACCGCTTCTTCACGAGAAAGTTTCGCTATTTCAGAAAGTTTACGGTTTTGGTCATCCAAGATCTTATCCAATTCTTTTTGTTTATTATCGAGGATCTCTTCTTTCTGTTTTACTTTTTTTTCGTAATTTTGCAGATAGTTTTCTTTTTGATCAAGTGCTTCTAAGCGTTTATCAAGACGTAAAATACGATTGTTATGCTCGGTTTCCAACTTATGAAGTTCTTTTTTGCGTCTTTCGATTTCCTCTTCATAGTTTTTTTGAGTTTTGAACCATTTGTCTTTTGCTTCTAAAACAGCTTCTTTTTTTAAGGTTTCGCTTTCTTGTTTGGCATTCTCAATAATTTTTTGGGCAAATTCATTAGCTTTAAGGATTGTTTCATCATCGGAAGATTTTTTGATCTTATAGATGATTAGTACCAGTAATGCTCCCAGAATGAAAGCAATTCCGATATATATGTATGTCATCATTATTCATAACCTCACTTTTATTTTACCCGCGATACCGTGTATTAATTGTTTTCTCGAACTCTAAGTTCAAGTGGGCATCTGCCTTTTCTGCTTTACAGATCCGGATCGTGTCCGGCTTGTGCGCCACAGAGGGCTCGATTCCCGATTTTCTGTTAGTCCAGAAACAAAATTAATATCACGTGTATCGCAGGCTTAATTTTTTAAATTTCTATTTTATCAAGCAGAGCTTTAAAATCTTCACTCTGTTTACTTAATTTCTCGTTCTGCTCTTTTTCGTCAAAATATTTTTCTGTAAGCTGCAGTAAATATAGAACAAAAAGCTTATGTTGATCGACAGTATTAAATTTATGGTACAACTCTTCCAAGTGTTCATTAATGTATCGAGCGTACTGACGGATCTTTTCAGGATTGTCACTGCGCAGGTGATATTTTTTCCCTAAGATCTCAATATCGATAGGTTTCATACGCTACAACTCATTTATCTGTTCAAAAATACTATCTATTTTGGAAGCAGCTTTCTGAAGTTTTTCTTCATATTCTTGTATTTTTTGACGCAGTTTATGGTTTTCGCTGCGGAGAAAATCCAATTCCGACTTGGCCTGTCTTTGTTTATCTTCCAATTCAGCCACCCTAGTGGTGTTGCCTTCTTGGGAGTTTTTTAATTGTTCGAATTCCTCTTTATATTTGTCTCTCTCGCGTGAAGCTTCCTGATAATTTTTCCTTATTTCTTCAAATTTTTCTATTAACCTGGCTAATTTATCCTGCAGATTTATTTCATTTTCCATAGCTACCTCATTTGAGCGCTGAACTTATTTTCCAATCTTAATATAATTTTTTTTATCAAGTTATTAACATATTGATCTGTCAAGGTTTTTGTGAGAGAACTTAAGGTAATAGTGAAACTAAGGCTGCGTTTTCCGTTCTCGATATTTTTTCCTTTGTACTCGTCGAAAAGATTAATTTCCTTGATATTTTTGGAATCAATCTGCAAAATTTCTCTTTTTAGATCCTCCCAGCTATAATGGGAAGAAAGGATTATAGAAATATCTCGCTGTACTACCGGGAATTTAGGAATAGTTTGAAATTGAGGTGGTTGAGGTCGGTATATATTTAATATTTTTTCTAAATTTATCTCTACCAAAAAAATAGGAATTTCTAATTCAAACTTTTCAGCTATTTTGGCATCCAATTTCCCTATTGCGCCTATTTTCTTGCTTTGTAAAAAGATAGAAGCTGCTTGACCTGGTTGGTAATAGCTGTCTTCCGATTTTTTCCACTCAGGTTGTGTTATACCTAAGCTGTTCAAAATTTCTTCAGCCAATCCTTTTGCATCATAAAAATCAACTTGGCGTGATTTTTGATACCAACTTTTGTGTAAAGCTGAACCGCAAAGCAAGGCACTAAAATGTTGTTCCTCTTTAGCAAGTTTACTATCCTCTTGGGAGAAGAAAACTTTATTCATTTCAAATAATTTTAAATCGAAATGGTTATGATTGATATTATAAAGTGCGGTCTTTAGTAGCTGTGGAATAAGTGTCGATCGCATAATAGAAAAGCTGTACCCTAGTGGATTTTTTATGGGAACAATTCTACAACGCGGATCATCTTTTGGCAGTTGTAATCTATCCAGATCATCCGGGTCACCAAAACTCCAATTAATAATTTCGAAAAACCCATTGTTTACAGCTATATCTTGCACTCTTCTCAGGGCATTAAAGCGATATCTATCCATAATGTTCTGTGGTTTGTGGAAAGTTTTTACATTATTGTAGCCGTGCAAGCGTATAATTTCTTCAATTAGATCTATCTCGCGGGTTAAGTCATTGCGATAGTCTGGAATCTCAAAATCTAGTCTGTCTTCTTCACTGGCTATTTGCCGTAATCCTAAAGCTTCCAGATATTTTTTGATTTGTTCTTTATTAATTTGAATAGTAAGAAGCTTATAAACCCTGCTAGGACGCAGTTTCACAATTGTAGCAGGTTGGGGCGCAGGATAGGAATCTAAGCTTCCTGATGCCATTTTGCCACCTGCAATATCTAATATCAAATCTGCTGCTCTTTTACTAACCAATTCACAGGTAGTGCTTGAAAGATTTCGCTCGAAACGATAAGCAGAATCGGTAAATATTTTATATCGGCTGCCTGTACGTCTAATTCCAGCATAATGGAAATTGGCTGCTTCCAAAACTATATTGCTAGTTTCAGTTGTAATGTGCGAGGTTGTACCCCCAATAATTCCAGCTAAAGCCATTGCCTTTTCCGTGTCTGCTATTACTAAATCATCTTCGCACAGCTGATAATTGTTCTCATCTAAAGCGGTAAAACTTTCCTTTTTTTGTGCTCTACGTACAATAATTTTTTTACCAGCAACTTTGTCATAATCAAAAGCATGCAAAGGATGACCATATTCCATCATAACAAAATTAGTTATATCTACCACATTGTTGATTGGGCGCATACCTATTGAGCGAAGTCGTTTTTGCAGCCAAGCAGGAGATGATGCAATTTTCACTCCTTTTATTACTCTAGCTACGTAACGAGGACAACGCTTAGCATCATTGTTTTCCAATGTAAGTATCTTTTCAATAGAATTATTATCGGGAGTTGGGTCAGCTTTTGGTAAATGTATAGGTGTATTTAGTAAAGCACTAAGATCTCTAGCTATTCCAATTATTCCTAACAAATCGGGGCGATTAGGGGTTATTTCAGCTTCGTAGCGAACGTCATTTAAGCCTAATTGTGTTGCCAGATCTTTTCCTATTTTTGCGGAATCTGGCAAAATCATAATTCCCTCGTGATTTTCTGAAATTCCTATCTCTTTTTCAGAGCATAGCATTCCTTGTGATTCTTCACCACCTAGTTTAACTCTTTTTATTTTAAATTCACCCAACTGGCTGCCAATAGGCGCTAAGACTACTTTTTTGCCAGCAAGGCAATTGGGAGCTCCACATACCACCTGAATCTCTTCTTCACCGTTATTTACTTTGCATAAAGTTAATTTATCGGCATTAGGATGCGGTTTGGTTTCAGTTATTTCAGCTACTTGGAATTGCCTTAGTTCTTTGCCAATCTCTTCTACTGCTTCTATCTCTATGCCGCCAAAAGTCATAACATCTATTAGCTTTTGGGGTGATACTTTAATATCTATATATTCTTTTAACCAATTATAACTTATATTCATAATTTACCTATTTGAATTGCTGTAGGAATCTAATGTCATTTTCGAATAATAATCGCATATCAGGGATATTGTATTTTAACATAGAAATGCGATCTATTCCCAAACCAAAAGCATATCCTGTATATTTTTCAGAATCTATTCCTACCTGGTCGAAAACATTAGGGTCAACCATGCCAGCACCTCCCATTTCCAGCCAGCCGCTGTTCTTGCAAATGCGACACCCCTTACCTTCACAGTTTACACAGAGAATATCTATTTCTGCGCTGGGCTCTGTGAAAGGGAAGAAATGGGGACGAATGCGCGATTCTATTTGTGAGCCAAACATCTTTTTTACGAAAATATTCAAAATATCTCGCAAATCTGCAAAAGTAATCCCCATATCTACAACAAGCGCTTCCACCTGATGAAAAGCAGGCGAATGACTGGCATCATTATCGTTGCGATAACAACGACCAGGAGAGATTATCTTAAAAGGAGGTTTGTAATTTTGCATTACCCGCACCTGAACAGTAGAAGTTTGGGTTCGCAATAAGACATCATCTTTTATATAAAAAGTATCGGAAAGCTCGCGCGCAGGATGGTCGGGAGGGGTGTTCAGAGCGTCAAAATTATGGAATTCATCTTCTATATCATTTCCTTCGGCTATTTCGAAACCTAAACTCATGAAAATGTCTTCTAATTCGCGCCAAACTTTGGTGATAGGATGCAAACTTCCGTAGCAGTGACTTCGTCCAGGCATAGTAATATCTAAAGCATCTTTGGAAACAGCTGCCTCATATTTTTTTTCTTTAATTTTTTCGGTTTGCAAAGTAAGCGATTTTTCTATTTGATTTTTAGCTTTATTTACTTTCTGGCCAAACTGAGGGCGTTCTTCCTCTGGTAGTGAGCCGATTTTTTTCATCAAACTATTCAGCGTACTTTTCTTACCTAAATATTTAGATTTTAATAAATTAAGCTGGTGTTCACCGGTGGCTTTCCCAATTTCATTTATCGCTTTATCTACAATTTCTTGCAGTTCTGTGTCCACAAGATCACCTCGCTTAGTTAAGTTGTTCTTTAGCTATTTCACACAAGTTTCCAAATGCTTCGCTGTCGTTCATTGCTAAGTCTGCTAATACTTTCCTATCGATAGTGACATCTGCTTTTTTAAGACCATCTATGAGCTTGCTGTAGGTGAGTTCATTCAGGCGTGCAGCTGCATTTATACGTGTTATCCAAAGACGGCGAAATTGGCGTTTTTTAGCTTTACGATCTCTGTAGGCATATTGCCATCCTTTTTCCACAGCTTGGCGAGCTGTGCGGTATAATTTGCTACGGCCGCCAACATAACCTTTGGCAGCTTTTAAATATTTTTTCTTACGTTTTTTATGTGATACATTATTCATTGAACGTGGCATTTTTTTCTCCTTTTCTGACTTTATACACCTAGCATTCTCTTAATACGTGGTTTATCCGCTTTATCTACTGTAGTTGATTGGCGTAAATCACGTTTTCTTTTGGCAGATTTTTTGGTAAGGATATGTTTGGCAAAAGCGTGGGATCTTTTGATTTTTCCTTTGCCGGTTACCTTAAAGCGCTTTGCAGCTGCACGGCGTGTTTTCAATTTTGGCATAATTCCTCCTGTTGTTAATTATCCTTTTTTTCTTTTTTTAAAATTTCATCAATATCCTTTTTAGGAGCAACCGTCATAGAAATCTGGCGACCTTCGGATTTTGGTTTGCTATCGACATCTATTATATCTTTTAGATCTTCTTGCAATTTTTCCAAGAGATCAAACCCTAAATTTTTGTGAGCTAATTGGCGTCCCTTGAAGCGAACTGTAAGTTTAACCTTATTATGCTGCTTTAGAAATTTAATTATGTGATCTTTTTTGAAATTGTAGTCATGCTCTTCAGTATTGGGTCCAAATTTCACCTCTTTGGTTTGTACTACATGTTGTTTTTTACGTGCCTCTCGCGCTTTTCTTTCTTTATGATAGTAATATTGGCCAAAATCCATGATCTTGCAAACAGGTGGTTTGGCACTGGGCGAGATTTCTACTAAATCAAGTTCAGCCTCTTCTGCATGACGCAAGGCTTCCTGCAACAAAACGATTCCGATTTGTTCGCCATCGTTGCCAATTAAACGCACCCGAGGGGCTCGGATTTCT
>JAXHUB010000101.1:0-5445 GCA_034189845.1 Candidatus Cloacimonadota bacterium
CTATGTAACCTATATGATATTGCCTGTTATAGGGGGTCGTTGGTGGGAAATAATGGAAGGGACAGAAAAGCTAACTACCCAGATGCGCCATGGAATTTTTACCAGGATTATGGCTCTAATATATCGGGGAACAACTCACCAGGGAGGAGCTTTTCCTAGCTCTCATGTGGCTGTAGCTGTGGTAGCGAACTTAATAGCTTATTTTTATAATAAAAAACTGGGATGGAGTTTGTTCCCATTAACTTTTTTACTCTCAATTTCAACAGTATATTGTCATTATCACTATTTTATTGACACTATTTTTGGTTTGCTATATGGAATTATATTTTTCTTTATTTCCATAAAATTGTATGGAAAATTGGATAATAAACTGTAATGTTTTCTTTTTTAAACTCAGGTATTCTTGCATTAGCCGTAACAGCAGTTATTCCTCTTCTGATTTATCTTTTCGCCAAAAAGAAGCCGCAAAAAGTAATATTTAGCTCTATCAGGCATATTATTCAAACCCAAAAATCGGAAAAGAAAAGAATAAATTTGCAAGACATTCTGCTGTTAATATTACGAACAGCGATAATTATATTGGTTATATTTGCAATTTCTCGTCCCTCTATAAAATTGCCATGGGTGCAAAGTGCTTCCAATCATCCCAAAACAGCGATAGCAATAATTTTAGATAATTCCTATAGTATGAACTATTTGGTAGATACAGAAACTGAATTGGAAAAGGCTAAACAAATAGCGCTTAAAATAAATTCATTCATAGCCGAGGGAGATGTGGTTTTAATAAAAACCTTAGACATTAACTGGAATGAGTTGAATAGTTATCTTTCTTATGGAAAAATAGATAGCGAGAAAATCGAAAATATCAAGATAACAGCAATCTCAAGCAATTTCAAAAAAATCATAGAAACAGCTGACGAACAGCTAAAAAAAAGTCACTACACTAACCGAGAGATTTATGTTATTTCCGATTTGCAAGAAAAAAACATTCCAAGTATAGAAGAACAGTTATATTATATTCCCGTTTCCAATGTTACCATGCCTTCTAATATAAGTTGTCAATCTGCCAATTTTCATAAAGACATCGTAGAAAATAAATACTCTATTCGGGCTGAATTGGTTAACCATAGCGATTTTATCCAGAAAGATGTCGTCTATAGTCTTTTTTTAAATGGCGTAACTCAATCGGAGAAGGTAACCGACTTAAACCCTGGCCAAAGAAAGAAAATTGAATTTGAGCTCGAGCTTACAGAGGCCGATAACTATAGCGGATTTGTGGGTGTTCGTGATGAAAGATTAACATACGATAATCGTTCCTATTTTAGCTTCTATTTTACTCCTTCCCCACAAGTAACAGTTCTAACAGATAAGAAAATACCCGCTTCTTTAAATACCTTTTTATCAATTTATACGAATGATATACAAATTGCAAATTTAAATGATTATAATAGCAGTATGCTATTGGCAAGCGATAATATCATAATAAACTTCTCAAACCATAATGAAAAAATTGAATATTTGCTGCAGCAACTGCGAAAAGAAGATAAGAACTATATTTTATTAGCAGATAAAACTATTGAAGATGAGTATATCGATTTTATTGAAACACACTTTAATATTAAGTTTTTGGAATATAATTCTTCATCTGTATTAGTGAATAGGATCAATCACTTTCATCCTATTAGCGAAGTGCTTGTTGATAAAAAGATAGCCTCAATTAGTAATTTTTGGAAAGTTTCCAGCGCTGCAAATACAATAATAGGAAGTGAAAATGCTCCTCTTGTAATTGAAAATGACGGTAATATTCTATTTCTTTTTGAAATCTCAGAATCAAATTCCAGATTCTTGGTAGATTCAGCTTTCCCTATTTTAATAAATAATTCACTGCAATACACACAAACACTAAATCAATATGACAGACAAATAGAGGTTGGTAAGCCAATTTATCTGGAAAATCATTCAATAATTTTACCCGATAATAGTGTTATCGAAACCAGTGGAGTTAAGTATTATCCTAAATATCCGGGAATCTATGAATCAGATGGCAGGCAGTATGCAGTAAATTTAAATTACGAGGAAAGTAATTTTTCGCCAATGGGAATTTCTGAAAATATTGAAGTTCTGGAAGAAAATTGGGAAAATAAAATATTTTCTTCTCGGTATGGATATGAGGTTTGGAAAATTTTATTAATTTTAGTTTTAGTCTTGTTTTTATGGGAAATGTTATTAGTAAAAAAAAGAGAAAAAAGATAATTTATTTGACAAACCAGTTTAAAAAAAAGAATTTAAAATAAAAAATATGCGAGGTTAATATGGCCACAGTGGAAGTAAAAAATGTCGATAAAGTTTATGATAATACAGTGAAAGCTGTTACCAATGCTAGCTTTGTTGCTAACGATAAGGAATTTGTGATTTTGGTAGGCCCTTCTGGATGTGGAAAATCTACAACTCTGCGAATGATAGCCGGATTAGAAGAAACTACTAAAGGTGAGATAAAAATTGCTGACAAGGTAGTGAATAATGTGCCTCCCAAGGATCGCGACATAGCTATGGTTTTCCAAAATTATGCCCTATACCCGCATATGACAGTTTATGAAAATATGGCTTTTGCGCTTAAATTACGTAAATTTAGCAAATCAGAGATTGATACCAGAGTAAAGGAAGCTGGCCAGCTTTTAGAAATAGGTGAATTACTAGAGAGAAAGCCTAAACAGCTTTCAGGTGGGCAACGCCAGCGCGTTGCTTTGGGAAGAGCAATAGTGCGCCATCCAAAAGTGTTTTTGTTCGACGAGCCTCTTTCCAACTTAGATGCCAAATTACGTGTACAAATGCGTGCCGAGATAATAAAACTCCACAAAAAATTGGATACTACCATTATTTATGTAACTCACGATCAGATGGAAGCTATGACAATGGCAAATAAAATCGTGGTAATGAAAGATGGTTATATTCAGCAAATAGATTCGCCACTGGAAATATATGATAGACCCGATAATCTCTTCGTGGCAGGTTTTTTGGGAAGCCCTGCTATCAATCAGTTTAAAGGAAAAATAATTGAAAAAGATGACAAAACTCTCTTCCAAGGGAATGGATTTGAAATAGAAGCAGATGAAAAATCAGCAAAAAAGCTGAAAAGTTATCAAGATAAACCAATAATAATGGGGATACGTCCAGAAGATATTTACGATGCTAATTATGATTCAATGGCTGAGGTGCCAAGAAAATTAGACTCAATTTGCGAAGTAGTAGAGCCCCTTGGAAATGAATTTATAGTATTTGTAAAAATTGGCAATGAAGATTCTGTAACAGCCAGATTCGATCCCAAGAGGCTGCCAGAAATTGATAAAAAATTACCAGTAACATTTGATATGAGCAGAGCTCATTTCTTCGATACGGAAACGGAGAAGGCGATAAGGTAATTCATATTAATCTGTAATAATCTTTAAAAATAAATTTCGGAGGGGAGAAGGAATTTGAAAAAGATTATTGCAGTTTTATTATGTCAATTTTTCTCTATCCTAACCGCAATAGGCTTAAATTTGCCGAATTCAGCAATTCAAAATGCTACCAATAACCTAACCTTACTACATCGTGAACCAGCAAATTTCATGCAAAATCCAGCCAGCTATTCCGAAGGAGTACAAACAAGTGTTTCCTTCCTTTACAATATTTCAGAAATACCTTATTATAGTTTAAATTTGAACAAAAAAAATTTTGCTTTTGCATTGATTAATTTGGGAAGCAGCCCTTACCAAGAAAATAGAGCAGCAGCCGGCTACAGTTATGCTTATGGAAACTTGAGGACAGGGGTAAATTTGAAAATTTTGTATGTAAGAATTGATAACTATAATACGATTTCAACTTTTTTGGTAGATACTGCTATTGCCTGGGAAATAGAGAATTTTGTCACATCCATTGCTTTGCAGAATGTTAATCAAGCCAGATATAAAGGGAAAAAGCTACCCGTTACTCTAATTTGGGAAAGCAGTTGGCAGGTAACTTCCCAGGGCATACTTAGTGTTGGAATAGAAAAACAAAGAGATTTTGAATTTTCAAGCCGCTTGGGAGTTTCCTATAAAGCTCTAAATTCACTTAAATTAATTTCTTCTTATCAATATGAACCAAATAGAATTGGTGCAGGAGTTGTATTTACAAAGAAAAAGTGGAAAATAAGTTATAGTGTTCGTACTCATCAATATTTAGATTTAACCCACTTTATATCTTTAAGCTATGGTTTTTAAACTATTCTCTATCTTATTAGTTTTTTTATTAACTCAATTAAATGCTCAAACATTTTGGGCGCAAGATGAGGAATCTTACTATGCTGATGAGCTTCAAGAATATTTAATGGAATTGGAAGAAAGCCCGTTGAATTTAAACAAAGCTACACCAGAAGAGCTATATAAACTGCCTTGGTTCAGCCGAGAAGAGGTGAAAAAGATTGTACAAATAAGAGAAAATAAAGATATAGAGAGTTGGAATGCGCTAAGAAAAATCGGGATGGATGAATTTGAGATTGAAGAGTTAAAAAAATATATCACCTTTGAAGATGTAAAAAAATATAAATTCAGCCATAGAACCAGAATAGAACTCAAAGAAAATAACCTTGATAAAAAATCTTGTGCCAAATTTTATCAAAGAACGCAAGTTTCTACACAAGATTTTCGGTTTGGATTTTTAATTCAGAAAGATCCGCAAGAGAGCGATATCTTCGATTTTTACTCCTATTATTTAGAATTTTTTAAGAACAACACACACGCCGTGATCGGAAAATACAGACTAAATTGGGGACAAGGTTTAATTTTTGCTTCGAAATTAGGTTTTAGTAAAACAGCACAAACTTCCTATACAAAGCTCTATCACACTAATTTTATAGCTCCATATACAAGTTCTTATGAGATATGGGACTTGCAGGGTGTTGCTAGCGAAATAAATTTAGATAAATTTAAAATCACCACTTTTGTATCTTATTCTCCTCTATCTGCTTCTATCTATGATGATAAGATAGTTTCTTTTAACACTACTGGTATTCATCTGGATCCAGAGAATAAAAACAACGTGAAAGAAAAATTGTTTGGCATGGCCGCTAACTATTATAACGATGGTATTGAGTTTGGGATTGCAGCTTTTTATGACGAATTTGACAAAAAATTTGCTGATCCGACACTAAATTCTAAATACAATATGATTTCTGCAAGTGTATTGTATGATAAATATCATTTCCCGGTTTTTGCTGAGATTGCTTCAGCAAAGAAAAAAGTGGCAGCAGTAGGCGGAATAAGATTTGGGCACGATAATTTTAAAAATCTACTGGTTGCTCGCTACTACCCTAAAAATTTCCCTACATGGCATGGAAATCCTTTTTCCAATCAAAGCAATTTCGATAATGAACAAGGGCTTTACTATGGATTAAAACTACTTCCAGCACCAAAACTAAAATTAAAT
>JAXHUB010000102.1:0-7033 GCA_034189845.1 Candidatus Cloacimonadota bacterium
ATTAAAACTAATTGAGCTGGATTATACAAAGTGTCGACAATTTTACCGATAATTTTGTTCTTATAATATACATCATAACCTTTGAAATTATTGGTAGAAATATTTCTTATGTTTTCCCAAACTTCAGGATCCAACATAACTTGCACTTTTTTAACATTCTCAATTTCTTCTAATACTTCAGTTTCCAATATAGAAAATTGATTTTTGGAACTCTCTGCTATTTTATCAATCGTCACATATCTCACTCTATGATCTGAAAAGACCAAAAAAATATCCTTTAGTTTATCTAAAGAGATACTTTCTTTAGAACGGAAAGTTAGGAACCCATCTTTTTTATCAAGAGAAATTCCTAACTTTCCAATTGGAATTAAATCCGAAATCTGCATCTATTCGATAATTTCAAGAACTGCCCGTTTACCCTGTCTGGCAGAGACAGCATTGATAATTGTACGAATAGCGCCTGCAGTACGACCTCGTTTTCCTATAACTTTACCGATGTCGCTTTTATCTGCACGTAGTTCGTAGATGGTTATTTTGTCACCAGCAACTTCTTTTACTTCAATACTGCTAGGATCATCTACTAAGGCTTTTACAATATACTCGATCAATTCTTTCATTTTTTCACTCCCCTTTTCTAAATTTCTTTAACCCTGCTATGCATTTTCAACTTCTTTATCAATCTCGTCAACTTTTTCTCTATTTTTCTCTAAATTCATGTTATGCCATTTTTCCATAATACCGGCTCTGCGGAATAATGATTTAACCGTAGTAGAGGCTTGAGCACCGACTTTCAACCATTTTATAGCTTTTTCTGTATCTACTTTTAATGTAAGAGGTTCAGTTTTGGGTTCATAATAGCCTAAGTTTTCTATATATTTTCCATCTCTTTTTTTGCGAGAATCTACAGCTACAATTCTATAAAATGGCCTATTGATTGCTCCCATTCTTCGTAGTCTAAGTTTAACCATTTCAACTCCTTTTATATATTTTACCTTCTATTGAAGCAAAGGACTTTTTTTTTATGTGCGGATATCGTCAAGAAATATTTTTTATTAATTCCATCTGTTATCTTAGTTAGCATATTTTTTTTAAAAGGGGAACATACCGCTGGTAGGTATTTTTTTTCCATTAAATTTTTTCATCATTTTTTTCATTTGGTCAAATTGCTTTAGCAATCTATTAACCTGTTGTATGGATGTACCACTACCTTCTGCAATTCTTTTACGTCTGCTTCCATTAATGATCACCGGTTTTTCTCTTTCGCGCTGCGTCATAGAGTATATAATTGCTTCAATGTGTTTTATCTCTTTTTCATCTACCTGAAGATTCTTTATTTTATTTGCTCCAGGAATCATCCCTAGTAATTGATCCAGTGGACCCATGTTTTGTATTTGCTGTAACTGTTTTAAAAAATCGGTAAAAGTAAATTGATTCTTTTTAAATTTTTTTGCCAGCTTTTCGGCCTCATCTTTTTTTATGGAAGCTTCTGCTTTCTCGATTAAGCTTAGAACATCGCCCATTCCCAAGATACGGTTAGCCATTCTATCGGGGTGGAAATTTTCTAAATCAGAAATCTTTTCACCAGTTCCTACAAAAATAACTGGTTTATTGGTAACGGCTTTTATAGAAAGAGCTGCTCCTCCACGGGCGTCACTATCCATTTTGGTAAGAATTACTCCATCCATTTCTATTTGATCGTTAAATTTTTTGGCAACGTTCACCGCATCCTGGCCAGTCATAGCATCTGCAACGAAGAATATATATTCTGGCTTCAAAGTCTTTTTCAGATCCTGTAGTTCTTTCATAAGCTTATCATCGATATGTAATCTACCAGCTGTATCGAATATCAACAAATTTGTTTCTGTCTTTTCTGCTTCTTTTACAGCTTTTTTTGCGATTTTGACAACATTTTTGCTTTTTTCATCAGAATAAACTGGGATATCGAGCTGTTTCCCCAAAACATTTAACTGATGAATAGCAGCAGGACGATAGACATCACAGGCTACCAATGCAGGGTTGAAATTATTTTTACGATATTTGGAAGCAATTTTTGCACAGGAAGTAGTTTTACCAGAACCTTGCAAGCCAACCAGCATAATTTTATTCAATTTATTTTGGTGTAATTCAGGTTCAAAATATTTGTCTCCCATAAGGTGAACCAGTTGTTCATGGACAATTTTTACTACCTGGTCACCAGGAGTGATACTTTTCATAACTTCTTGTCCAACTGCTTTTTCACTTATCCGAGAGATGAAATTTTTCACTATTTTGAAGTTAACATCTGCTTCCAGAAGTGCACGGCGAATTTCTCGCATCGATTCTTTAATATTTTTCTCGGTTAATTTGCCTTTTCCCTTTAAATTGCGAAAAATTTTATCAAAACGGTCATTCAAATTTTTAAACATTAAAACCTCAGACTTTTAATTTGCATGCTATAATCAAAATTTCTTAAAATATATGAGCCGGCTACCAAAATAGTGCATCCCGCTTTAATAAGCTTGGGTGCATTTTGGCTGTTTACACCGCCATCTACTTCAATGTCCAATTTTGAGTTTAATTTTCTAATTTTTTTTATTTTAGAATAGACAAGTGGCAGAAAGGATTGTCCACCAAATCCAGGATTCACACTCATGATAAGCACAAAATCGAGATCTTCTAATACTGGGGATAATGTTTCGACAGGTGTGGCCGGATTCAAAGCTATACCAGCTTTTACACCTGCTTCTTTTAAAACGTAGATCTGACGATGGATGTGTTTAACTATTTCTTGGTGAAAAGAAACATATTCGATTCCCATATCGGCTAGCTCAGGTAAATAAAATTCTGGGTTATTAGCCATGAGATGCACATCCAATGGGAGGTTGGTGATTTTTTTTATTTGCTTAATAACTGGTGGTCCAAAAGTTAAATTAGGGACAAAATGACCATCCATAACATCTAAGTGAAGTATGTCAGCACCGGCCTTTTCTAACTTTTTTATCTCTTCCGCCAGTTTTGTAAAATCGGCGGAAAGAAGCGATGGCGCAATTTTTACCATTATTTACCTCGTTGTAGAGTGAAAACAATATCCTTAAGTGGAATATTGAGTGTTAATTTTATATCTTCAATAATTTGTTGCTTCCTTAAAACTAACTCTTGTAGCCAAACATTATTGGAAACTCCCACAAACAAAGTGTTGTGTCTTAAGCTTTTTATATTAGTTCTTTCAGCAAGTAGTTTGCCTACAATTCCTTCCCAATTAATGCTTATTGTTACCAGATCTTTATATTTTTCACCGGCAATGCTATAAAGTAATTGTTTCAGAGCATCACCGGCGAATACAAAATCTTTCACTGCTGTTGTTTTTTACCTAAAAGCGAAAATCCCCACCAACCAAATATAGCTAAAGCAATAGCAGCCCAGTACGCCATTCCAAGTGCACTGTACAGGTTGGAAAATACTTCTATGACTTTACTGTTTGTGCTAATAAGTAAAGCAGGAATTGCAGAAATAACTATTAAAATCAAATAACCCAAGAACTTAACAAATCCTTTTTTTCCTATTGAGTTATTAATAATTACTACTGCTAATACGCCTAAAGCCATAAGCACAGCTGCTATTCCAATTAACAGCAACTGGGTAGAAGCAGGAAAATCAGCTTTGTTCAAAATAGCTAGTGGACTTAAAAGACCTATGATGATAAGCGCAATACCCAAAATGCGGTGTATTAAAGTAACAGTTTTATAATTTGGTTCGCTACGTCTTTGATGCTTTCTGATATAAAGGTATACAAAAAAGAAAACCAAAATAAAAAAGATACCAAATACAGGAATTCCTATCGCAGGATCATCACTACTAAAGCCCATAGAGGCAAAAGCAGCAAACAATAAAATCCAGGCGATAATGTTTACTAATAGCTTAAAGAATTTTTTCACCGTAACCTCCTCGGTTTACTCCTTCTCTATATTTAATTTTATCTTTGTTTTTATATCGGAAGTAAATTCAATCTCTATGTCAAAGCTGCCGAGTTCCTTAAGATGTTTTGGTAAATTTATGTGGGAACGGTGCAATTCGATATCTTTTTCTGCCAATGCTTCTACGATATCATTTTCAGATACAGAACCAAAAAGGTGGTCGTTTTCATCCGCTTTTCTGACAAAATTAAGTTCTACGTCCTGCAAAACATCTACCAATGATTTATACTTATTATGCAGCTCTTCTCTTTCTTTTAAGGCTTCTTTCTTAATAGCGTCAATTTTGTTTCTATTGTATTTATTAGCAACTATGGCCAATTTTTTGGGAAGCAAATAATTTCTGGCAAAACCATCTTTTGCCTTTATTATTTCTCCAGCTTCACCAATTCTTTTAATATCTTTAGTTAAGATAACTTCCATCAATTTCCTCCATCAATGTGAATTTTTCTGAAATTAAACCAGATGTCAACAAATCCTATCAAAATTAGCAAAAGAAGTAAATATGGATTAAAGATAAATGCCAATATCAAAAGGATTAGCAACAATTTATATTTTTTTAGAAAATCGCCCCAGTAATAGTGGAGCAATGAAAATCCCTGGATCATAAAAAGCGGTGCCATAACCAATAGACCATTCAAGCCAAACTTTCTGGTGGTATCGGAAAGTACAAAAATCAGGGCAACCAAAAGAAGGTAAATAAGCGCGAAAGGCATTTGGATAGTTTTGTGCTCCCACTTAATAAAAATCTTATGGGAAAGAAGCAGGAGTCCAAGGTATGCTCCTACTGTTATTGTAACTATCCATATGGCCGGATTGAAGTTTATAAAGAATTCGCGCAAATTTTCGCTAACCCGCCTAATGATTTCCATTTGTTGTTCATTTCCCTGATAAGTATTCATTATAATCTCATTGTATTTAGAGAATATAAAGTTTATGTTTTCTGTGAGGACATCTTGGAAAAGCAAATAGCGAATTACTCCAAAAACTATATAGAAAAAAGTTACCTGCAAAATAGTTCTAAGGTAATCAAAGTCTTTGTAGATATTAACGAAAATAAGATAGGAAGCAATTCCCACTCCAAAAATGAGGTCATAAGCTGTGTATGTGGTAATGGTATTGGGGAATAGTACTCCTAAAAATAAAACTACACCGGCAAACACCGCATAAAACACATATTTTCTGGGATAATATTTATATCCCGTTGCTGTTATAAAGATCAAACCCCAAAAAGGGGAAAAGATTCCAATTACAACGGCTAAAACAGCAAAAAGTATCACTTTATTTCGATATAGGAGATATCAAAGCCATCTGGCGAGCTTTTTTTATCTCGGTAGCTAATTTACGCTGATGTTTAGCGCAGGTACCGGAAAAACGACGAGGAGTTATCTTGCCGCTTTCGGATATGAATCTCTTCATCAATTTTACGTCTTTATAATCGATTTCTACTTCCGAATTTTTACAAAAGAAGCATCTTTTTTTGCGAAAGAAGAATTTAGGACGACGTGACCTTTTGTTCCTTCTTCTATTATTTTGCTGATTATTATTGTTTTGATTATTATCTGCCATTATTTAATCTCCTATTATGAATTTTTTAAAATGGAACATCATCATCAGTAGCTGTTGCTTCCATTTCATTTGAACTATCGGAATCGGAATAACTTTGTTTTGAACTATCAGTATATTCCTTTTCCAAGAAATTGACACGGCTAGCTACAATTTCTACTACTTTTCTATTCTGATTATCTCTATCTACAAAAGTCCTGGTTTGTAGAAAGCCTTCTATAAGGACAGCGCTACCTTTATGAAGATACTGAGCGCATTTTTCTGCTCTTTTACTCCATACAACTACATCCATAAAACTGGTCTCGGATTGCCATTCTCCCGAAGCGTCTTTGTAATTCCTGTCGAAAGCTATGGGAAGCTTAGCAACTGGAGTACCAGTTTGGGTGTAACGTAATTCGATATCTCGGGTTAATCTTCCACTTAAAATAACAGTGTTAATTCTAGGAAGGCGCAGTTCTTTGGCCATTTTACCTCCTATCTCTTTACAAGTATGTTATAGCGGATAATGTTTTCGTTAAAGCGATATTGTGTTTCTAGTTTATCGATTTCTTGGGGATCTAATTCGAAATAGTTAACGAAGAAATATGCATCTTCCTGTTTTTCTATTTCGTAAGAAAGTTTTCTTTTACCCCATTCTTCAGAATTGTTGATTTCACCACCATTTTTTTTTATGAAATCGACAATTTGCTGATTGATCTCTTTTGCCTTATCTTCTGGTAAATTGGCTGAGACCAATATCATGCTTTCATATTTTCTCATTCTACCTCCTTTGGTCTTTCGATTCTGAGTTGCTTGATTTTCTCAGAATAGGATTTTATGTTTTTGCTGTATAAATTCAGCATTTCTGTGTAATTACTTTCTAAATATTTTGAAATTAATTTTTTGCAAAACTCTAGCATAATTTCAACTATTTTTTTTTCCGATTGGGAAAAATTACCCAATACATATTCTGTTAAAGAACTATTGGTGGGGGCACCTACACCAAGGCGTAATCTTTTAAAATCGTTACTACCTAATTTATTTATTATAGATTTTAGCCCGTTATGGCCTCCACTTCCGCCTGCTAGGCGCAAGCGAATTGTTCCCAGTGGGAGATTAATATCATCAACACACACTAAAATATCATCGATATCGTGCTTCGACAATGCAGAAATTACTGCATTTCCGCTAAGGTTAATGTAGGTCTTCGGTTTTATAAAAACAGCATCATCTAAGATGTAATAATTATAGTTTTTTGTCCTTTTTTCTTTTAGATCATTTTTTTTTCTGATATAATCTAAAATTTTAAAACCGATATTATGCCGATTTTCTCGATATTTATTTCCAGGATTTCCCAGACCTACAATCAGCTTCATTATTTATTCTTTGGTTTCTTCTTCACTTTTTTCTTCAGCGTTTTCTTCGCTTTCTTCAGCTTCTTCGCCTTCAGCTAACTCTTCTCCTTCAATTTCTTCTTCCTCAACAGGTTCAATAACCAGTTCACTAGGTTCTGCTATTGTTATAACCGTAGTTTCAGG
>JAXHUB010000103.1:0-6343 GCA_034189845.1 Candidatus Cloacimonadota bacterium
GTTCAAAATAAACACTGGCCACAGTGGAATAGTTATTTCATTTTGAATATCATCATGAATTGGAATTTCACTAATTACTTTATAGTTCATAATTTGTCCACATCCATCCTGAAAGAACTACCACGCTCTATCCACATTCCAGTTGGCAGGTCTTCAAAACCACATTTAGTATAAAAATCGTGATTAGCTGGAGTATAGGAAAGAAAAATATAGGTACATTTGAATTCTTTTAGCAATTTTTTCATCAACTGTTTAGCAATTCCTTTTTCTGATATTCTGGTCGAACCACCATATCGAAAATACTGGTATAGTAGTAACCATCGGAAATAGCACGAGCAAAACCTACAAGTTTATCATTTTCATATGCTGTAACATAATAGGAATTCTGAAAATCCTGTAAAATATCTTTAGGATCCTTGTTCCAACCCACACTCTTAAAAACAGAAATCAACTCGGTTTCATTTAATTTATTGTTCATCAAATATTTCATCAATCCTCCTGTTATCCATCTTGCAAAAAAATCCCAAGAAAGTTATTGCCTCGCCTATTGCGATTTTACTTGCCTTTTTTATTAAATCAGCTTTTTTGACAATAATAATTTAGCGGGAGAAAAAATGAAAAAAGTTTTTATATTATTGATTATTGCCACAGCCACCGTTTTATTATCGCAATCACCTTTGCAAACTCGAATTGAAAAATACGCTGGGGAGAATTCTGAAGGGCTTTTACAAATTCTTTCCGAAACAGATAAAGATAGTAACCTCTATTTTTTATTGGAAAATGCCTCTCCAAATGACCTAGCAGTTATAACACCAGAATTCTTGAAAGAAAATGTGGATTTAGCACTAACAGCACGTCAATTCCCCTTCACTTCTGAATATAATGATAAAATTTTTCAACATTTTGTACTACCATACCGTATTTCTCAGGAACCCTTACAAAAATGGCGCAGTAGATTTTATGAAGATTTGAAAACTCTGGTAGAAGATGTGGATGATATAGAAAAGGCGGCTATCTTAGTAAATTTGTGGGTTACAGAGCAAATGAGCTTTAAACCCACTCATGGGCGAGATCAAGCGCCCCTTACAACCATAAAGCGTGGTTACGGTCGATGCGAAGAGCAAATGATAATTTACATCGCGGCAGCAAGAGCAGTTGGAATACCAGCCCGCCCCACTAGCACTCCTTATTGGAGTTTTATGAACAACAATCATGCCTGGGTAGAATTTTGGACACCAGAAGGGTGGAAATATCTGGGAGAAGCAGAAAATTCACCCAATCGAGCCTGGTTCAGCAATACCACTAAACGAGCTGTTCTCATTACTTCCAGAATACAGGGAAATTACGAAAGCAAGAATACTATAAAACAAGAAAACAACAGCACAATTTTAAGCTCTATTGAAAACTATACAGAATCTGTAATATGTAATTTTAAAGTATTAGATACTACTCAGAAAGAAGTAGAAAATGCCACTATTCATCTTTACGCCGCATCGTGGGGTGGCATGTTTCCTATGGCAAGCTTCCAAACAGATCAAAATGGTACAGCAAGTTTCCCATTAGGAAAAGGAACTGTTTTCATAACAGCCCATAAAGACAGTCTAATCGCTGGTGAAGCTCTCTGCACCATAGATAGTAGTTCGATAGTGTTGAACCTGCAAGAAAAGCTCTCTGATATCAATTTCGACATGAAATTTCTACTGCCAGATAACAAACCCAATCCTTATGAAAATGTGGAAATTTTGGGAGAAGAATTTTATTTGCGACGAAAAAACCGAAAATTGGCACATAAAGTAAGGCTCTATGAGAATCAAAATATAGTGCCTTTTATAGAATTTTATGAAAAATATTTTGGTAAAAACAAAGATGATAATTATTATAAAAGACAATCAGAATTTTTGGAAAAATGTAAAGAACTAGCAAACAATACCGATGACTTCATTATTGCTTTGCGCAAAGCATCTCATCCCCATATAATCTTGCATATGATACAACAATGGGATATAAAAGATCTGATAGAAATCCCAGACAGTAGTAAAATTAAAGAAACTGCTGATATCTTTTGGAATGCTAAACAACGCTTTGCAGAACAAATTCCAGATTCCATTTTCGTGAACCATGTGATAGGGCATACTCGCAAGCAAACTGATCCTCCGCAAAATGGATGGCAACAGCAATTTTACAACAAAATTTCTACACTGGCCACTTCCCAACTTACCGAAACTAAAGAAAATGTAGTTAACTGGGTGAAAAATAATACTTACATAGACGATGACTGGTATAGGAATTACTTTTCTGGCTGTTTGAACCCATTACAGATTTTGAATATGAAAAATATCCCGGAAGCTTACCAAAATAGACTTATTGACAATTGCCTGAAAATCTTGGGTGTACCAACACGTTGGCAAGGAAGACTGGAATTTTTTGATGGAAATGATTTCATACCCGTTTTAACTGAAAAACAGAAGGAAGAAGGCAATAAAAGACAACTTCGCATCTCAATTATGGTTGATGGTAAAAAAATAAAAGCTACCCCTTTGGAAAATTTTCTCCTTTGCAACCAAGCTGACGAAAGTGCTATAAACCGTACCTTTATGGAAGGTGATAACGATGGTCTAGACTTTGTAGCTTCCTACCTACATAAACCCAACACAGCTTACTATTTAGAAGGTATGGTTCGTAATGCAAATGGCGATGCCAATATTAGTTTAACGAATGTAAAAGATGAAAATCATATAACTTTAAAATTAATAACTCCAAAAATATATTTAGACAAAAAATGGCAACCTCAGCAAATAGCAGAACTTTTGAATTTCAACTCTATACTCGATAACAGTAAATATTACTTTTATTTTATTTCAGATGGCAGTGGCAGAGAAACCGATATTAGAATTTTGGAACAAATTAACAAATCTAAAGATAAATTCCGTAATAATAAAACTATCTTAATACAGGCTGCACCACAAAAAACAGGCTACGAATCCACTTTCGATGTTACTACCGAAAAACAGCTAATAGAAGTTACTTCCGAAAACCAAAATTACCCAATCTTGTTTTTGTTAAATAACGAAAATGAAGTTATATTTTCTAGTAAAGATTTCAATTTGGGAGCAGTAAATTATATCCTAAAATTGATAAAATGAAAATTAGAATTATAGAACACTGCAGTATAAGTTATTGGGAAGAGGTAAGGCTGCGGCAAAAATTGCTTAGAACACCTTTAGAAAAAGAATTTTCAATTTCAGAGCTGCAAAAAGAACGTAGTGATATTCATCTTGGAATTTTTTCGGAGGATATGCTATTAGGCTGCTTGATAATATCTCCTATTTCAAAGGAAACCGTTCGCCTGCGTCAATTAGCCGTTCTTAACCTTTTCCAAAACCAAGGTTTAGGGAAAAAATTGGTTTTAAAAGCCGAAGAAATTGCTAAGTCTTGGGGTTACAGTCAAATAATGCTTCATTCTCGCCAAAATGTGAATGAATTCTATGAAAAATTGGGATATAAAAAGGTAGGCAATCCCTTCAAAAAGATTACCCTAACACATCAAAAAATGGTGAAAAAAATTTAAAGCTTATCTGAAATTTTCCTATTTTCTGGATTCTCACGAAATATTAATGCAGTCTTCCCTTTTATGCCAACCAGCTTAGAATGTGTTTGCGAAACAAGTTCTTCTATCGCCTTTTTTCGATAATCTCTATCTTTACTACTCACTGAAATCTTCACTAGCTCTCGCGCTGTTAGAGCTTCGTCCAAACTTTTCATCACGTTTTTTGTTACACCATTATCGCCAACTTTTACTATGTCTTCTAACTCATTTCCAATTCCTTTTAAATATGCTTTTTGTTTACTTGTAAGTTCCATAACTCATCCTTTCTATTGGTAATTTGTCTGTACCAGCTTGTGCGTCAATTATTTATTTTTCTAAGCCAAATGGCTTTATAGTTTTGTTCAGCACTCTGTTTAGCTTAGAAATAGCAATACCGTAATTTGTAATAGGAACACCACGTCTTTTTGCTTCCAAAATTCGACGAGACATCTCGGTACGGTTTAACATACAAGCTCCACAGTGAATTATAAGTTTGTATTTTTCCAAATCTTCTGGAAAGTCATGCCCAACAGTTACTTCAAATTGGAAGTTTTTGTCTGTGTACTTTTTTAGCCAATCTGGAATTTTGTATCTGCCAATATCATCGCATTGAACATTGTGTGAGCAGGTTTCAGCAATTAAAATTTTATCGCCATCTTCTAGTTTATCAATAGTTTTTGCTCCTTGATATAAAATGGCTAAATCTCCTTTGTAGCGTGCAAAAAGAATTGAAAAAGTGGTAACTAAAATATCCTGTGGAACTTTTTTATTCACAATTTCTATTGCCTGTGAATCTGTAATAACCAGATCTGGTTTTTTAAAAAGAGCAGCAAAAGCTTCGTCTATTTCCGATTCCTTCACTGTTATGGCAATGCCATTATAATCCAAAATTTCTCGTATCATTTGCACTTGTGGTAAAATTAACCTACCTTTTGGAGCAGAAAGATCGATTGGTGTTATTAACATAAAAAGAGAGCCTTTTTTGATAAGATCTCCTGCTAAAGTGCGCTCTTTTTTCAGGTGCTCTGGTGCAAGCTCTACCAATTTTTGTCGAAGTTCATAAATTCCCTCACCTTTAGAAGCAGAAACTTGACAGTAATTTAGTTTGTGCTGTTGACAAAATTTCAGGTCCTGCTGGGAGGGCTTAGTGATATCTTTTTTATTGAAAATTATTAGATTTGGAATATCCAATTCTTTAATTTTTTCTATTAGTTTCTTATCATCAGTAGTAATTCCCTTTTCATCGATAACTACAACAGCAATATCGCTTCTCCACAAGATCTTTTTGGTAGATTTTATCCTTTTTTCACCTAATTCTCCAACATCATCGATACCGCCAGTATCATAAAAAGTAACAGGTCCAATCGGAATAAGCTCGTAAGATTTGGCTACCGGATCTGTGGTGGTTCCCGGGGTAGCCGAAACTATAGCTATATCTTGATCGGTTATTGCATTTATTAAAGAAGACTTCCCAGCATTTCTGCGTCCAGTGAATGCAATTACAGTTCTAACTCCACGCGGTGCTTTAGGCATTTTCTTTCTCCTGTTTCTGTTTGTTTTTAAAATGAGGTGAATCACCCCATAAGTTATAACCAATTTCTTCTCCTATATTACCAATACGTCTTTCCAAGCAAACTCGGCACAGTTTAGCATTTTCATTAGTGCATGGCTTGCCATCGTATAGTTTGTAACCTTCTCGATATTTGGTATGAGTTATATTTGGCATTATAACATTAGCACCCGCTTGTAAGCCAAATTCCCGTCCTTCTGGATGCAATGCCTGTAATGCAGTAGTAGCAGCAATATTAACATCTTGCAGATACAGCCTGGTCAATGCTATCATTTTAATTCCCAACTGCAGCTGTTTTTCTTTGTTCCAATTTCTTACTTGGGAAGCTAATGGCGTTTGTTCATGGGGAATGTAGGGGCCCATACCGATCATATCGATATCATTTTTTTTGAAAAAAATAATATCATCTGCCAGCATTTCAGCTGTTTGGCCGGGCAGGCCTATCATCACACCGGTTCCTACCTGATAACCTAATTTTGCCAATATTTTTAAGCATTCAAAGCGGTAGTTGAAATCGTGATCTTGTGGATGTAAAGTTCGGTAGAGATCACTGTTACTAGTTTCAATGCGCAATAAGTAACGATGGGCGCCAGCTTTAAGCCAACGACGGTAAGTTTCTTCACTTTGCTCGCCTAAACTAAGGGTAATTCCCAATTCATTGTTACTCATCTTTTTTATTCGCAGCAAGATATCTTCAACGAAATCTACAAATTCACTATCGCTACGCTCACCAGACTGCAGTACCAAAGAGCCATATCCCTGTTTCCAGGCAAACCTAGCACATTCCAATATTTCCTCTGGTTGCATTCGAAAACGTTTCACTTGTTTATTCTCTTTGCGGATTCCGCAGTAGTAACAGTTTTTGCTGCAGATATTGCTAAATTCTATGATGCCACGAAAATATACTTTATTCCCAACCTGCTGTTTTTTTACCCGATAGGCTGTTTTTTTCAAAACTTCAAATTTTGAATTATCCTCAGTCTTCAAAAACTGTATCAATTTACTTTTATCTAAATTTTTCCAATTATACATTTAGTAAATCCTTTATTATATTAATCATATGTAGCTCATCCATTGCAACAAAGCTATCCACAAAAAGGGCTAACTCATCATTTATCAGCAACTTTTTGGTTGGAAGGGGCTGACGAGAACGAAAACCAAATATATAATCCCAGCGTTTGTTATAC
>JAXHUB010000104.1:0-14850 GCA_034189845.1 Candidatus Cloacimonadota bacterium
TAATAATTGAATATCATCTTTATCATACCGACGGTTGCGGCCAAAATTTTTTTTGGGATTCAGCTGTGGGAACTCTTTTTCCCAATAGCGTAGCACATGCGCTTTCACTTTTAATAAGTTGCTTACTTCACCTATCGTATAATAACTTTTTTTCATAATAATTTCACAACAATCCTTAAAACTATTATTAATAGCAAAATAGCTGCTCCTGCTACAAATACAAGAGGAAACCAGCTTAGATATTTTGTAAAGATAGTTTTGTTATCATAGGTAATAATATTATGTGTTAAGATTGTTTTTTCGAAAAGTTCACTCTGTTTCAAAATAGTTCCAGCAGGTGATACAATTAACGAGTAGCCGGTATTAGCTGCTCGGAAAATTTGCAGCCTTGTTTCTACAGCTCTAAACTTTGCCATAACAGCATGCTGGTATGTTCCTGCTGAGCGATAAAACCAGGCATCGTTAGTAATATTTACCAGAAAGTCTGGTTCTTGCTTAGCAATTGACTTAGTTAAAACAGGAAAAGCTATTTCAAAACAAATAAGTGGAGAATAAGTAAAATCATCTATTTGGTAAAATTTTGGTCCTTCCCCATATTCCCAGTTTGCCTGGCCTAAGTGTACATCCCATAAAAATGGGAAAATTTTTAACAAAGGAATTCTTTCGCCAAAAGGGACCAAAATATTTTTATCGTAAATATCGGAAAATTCACCATTCTTATTCACTTGCGTGCAGGAATTAAAATGTTTGTATGGTTTAGGATGAGAAGGATCTGCTTTCCGATAATCGGGAAATCCTAAAAAAATATTAGTGTCATGTTCAATCGCCTGATTTCTTACAAAATTCCTATATTTATAATGCCTGTATACATAGCCAGGAATAGCTGATTCTGGCCAAATTATTAAAGAGGGTTTGTGGGAAGCAGCCCTTTGGGTATATTCCTTGTAAAGCTCAAGGGTTTCATTTTCATAATCGGAATCCCATTTTTTGTTTTGTGGTATACTAACCTGCACAATAGAAACTTTTTGTGGGTGGTTTGTAAGAGGTAATGTTTGCATGCGGTAAATTCCAAATGCTATCCAAATTGCCATTAACAAAATTAGAAAAATTAAATTCCTGTAATAATTTTTCCACATTCCATATAAAAAGATATTAACTAAAAGTATTAACCCACTTATTAGGTGAATTCCTCCAATTTCGGCTGGCTGAATTAGAAAGTTGTAGTCAGAAAGCGAATAAGCCAAATTAAACCAAGGAAAGCCAAATTCTCCAAAATTCTGTAGGTATTCAAAACTTATCCAAATAAAAAGAAGTGAGAGAAAAAAAAATTTGGGGATATTAGCTTTGATAAGTTTTAGTAGTGCAAAAATTATATAAAAATACAGTGAAACTACAATGAAAATGCCTATTAACCCGGGAAAGGTTACTAAGCTTATCCAATGTAAACATATTGCGGTATAAACAAAGCTTAAAATAACTGAGGATTTTACCAGCTGTCGATAGCTTATTTCACTTTTTAAAAGCGAAATTATCGGTATAAAGGCAAAAAAAACCAAAAATCCCAAACCTAAGGGAAGTCTACTTATTCCTAATAACAAACCAGCCAAAAACGGTTTGTAAACGTAGGGGTTTTTAAATTTATTCATAAACCGGTTCAGCTATAACCACCTTATCTTCTGCTAATAAATAAATATAACCCTGTTCCACAATAAAATCTTTCCAGCCATTTGGATTGATGGCAAATTTATCTTCACCATCTTGGGAAGAGAGATAATATCGCTCCAATTTAAGAGCTTGTCCTCCCAAAAACTGCACGTTCCCAGAACACTCTTCTTCAAATTGGCCTAGTGTGCTGAAAACTAAAGTTTTATCTCCTTTTCGCTCATAAATGTGCAACTTATCACGAACCAAATTAATTCTTTCCGGCTCGGTTAACTGAAATTTTCCAAAATTATAATAACTAGAAAAATCTGCTGTGGAAATTATTTCCTTTTTTTGGGCATCATAAATAAAATAGGTGCCGTCGTTAGATACTGAAAAGAATGTTGGTCGTGCATAATTTTTCAGCTCAATATCAATTATCCAGCTACCTTGCCGATCAAATTTTTTTATTACCTTTTTAAAGCTATCTAAAGCAAGCAAGTTTGCATCAGGTGAAAGTGTGATATCGGTAAGCCGATTGAAATGAGTATTACCGTAGCCTAATCCCCCTATCTTATTTTTTTCACCTGTGGAACTGTAAATATGGATATAATTGGAGGCATTTTCTAATACGAAAACAGTGTTATGTAATGGAGAATAACAACAATCCCGAGGAGAAAAAGATGTATCAATGCTTCTTATGATTCTAATACTTCTAATATTTCTGCTGCTACCTGTTTCGAGAAAGCTACAGCTGAGCAATAATAAAAAAAATAATGAAATATTAATTTTTTTCCACAAAATGAATATCCTTTAATTTTCCTTGGATAGAAGTATGCCCCTGCCAAGTATTGAACTCTAGAGAATAGGCTATATTTATGTGAGAGCCTTTCTTTAAAAAGGGCAGGAAATCTCCTAAATTGAACCCAATTAAGTCTAAACTACAACCATCTTTTGCCACCTTTAACTTCAAATGATTTTTACCCACATTATAGGGAAATCCTACTATCATAACATTTTCTGTATAAAAAGTGGGACGCATATTACCTGGACCAAAAGGAGCAAATTTATTTAACCATTCCAAAAGATTTTCGTTTATTTCGTAAAGTTCCAAATGTGAATCCAGTTTCAGAGGTGGAATAAGTTTTTCCGGTGTAATATGTTCAGCGATGTATTTTTCTAATTTATTTTCGAAACTGTCAAGGTATTCGATTAATATAGAGAGGCCAGCTGCATATTTATGCCCACCAAACGTTTCCAAGTGGTCTTCAACATATCTAAGGGCTTCGAAAAGGTCGAAATCAGCTATGCTTCGTCCAGAACCGCTGCCAATTCCATCTTTGAAGGTAATCATAATTACAGGACGATAGAATTTTTCTACCAATTTGGAAGCTACTATGCCTATAACTCCCGGATGCCAGTCGTCAGAAGAAACTATCATACAGTGGGTTTTTTCGGGATTAGGGTACTTTTTTTCGATTATTTCACAAGCTTCCTGGAAAGTTTTCTGGTCTATCTGCTGTCTTAATGAATTCTCGCGCTCAATTATTTCAGCTAATTCCATGCTGTTTTCTTCATCGGTAGCAACCATCAATTCAACGGCGCGTAATGCGCTTCCCATCCTACCAGCAGCGTTGATGCGCGGAGCAATACCGAATACAATATCACCAGAATTTAACTCTTTATGAGATAATCCTGCTAAATCAATAAGTGCATTCAATCCTATATTATGCTTTTTCACCAATTTTTCTAACCCAACACTTGCAAAAATACGATTTTCACCAGTAAGAGGGACAATATCTGCAATTGTACCCAGAGCAACCAGATCTACATATTTTTCCAACATTTCATAATTAGCAAAATCCAACTCTTTATAGACAGCAACTAACAATTTATAGGCAACTCCGACTCCAGCTAAACTTTTGTAGGGATAGTTACTATCTGGTAATTTAGGATTAATAATAGCATAAGCTTCAGGCATCTGCTCCATAGGATTGTGATGATCTGTTATGATGATCTGCATGCCCAGCTCGTTAATCTTTTTTACCTCTTCTAAAGCATTAATGCCACAGTCGACACTTATTATTAGGTGAGTACCATTTTGCTTTAGTTGTTCCACACCGCTCAAGGAAAGGCCATATCCATCTATCATCCTGTGTGGAATATAGAAATCTACTAGCGCTCCTATTTTTTTTAGTCCCAAATACAGTAGTGATGTAGAAGTAGTGCCGTCCACGTCATAATCGCCATATATAGTTATGAGTTCTTTGGTTTTTATAGCTTCCACAATTCTCTGTGTTGCTTTTTTCATATCTTTGAAAATAAATGGGTCATGAACATCTTTTAAGCTGGGATTAAAAAAATTTTCAATTTCCTCCTTATGTATAAAGCCTTTTCTTACCAGCATTTCAGCAATCATAGGAGGGCATTTTATTTCTTCGATTATTTTCTGTTTTTGCTTTATCTGTTCCTCATTTAAAGGTTCGGAAATTTTCCATCTTTTATGCATTTTTACCTCAAATCTGTCGGGTTAAACAAAGAAGATATTAAGCCGAATTCTGTTAACCACCTAACAAGTGATCCAATGTTCATTTATCTAAATCGGATATCACTATGCTCAACTGAGCTCTTTTTCAGACCGATTTTAGCTGCCTACCCGAGAGCATAAGCCGGGTCAGCTCAGCTCTCCTATTTGGCATTGCACCAGATAAGGCTTTCCTGGCATTTCAACTCACGTTGAAATCCGGTAGTCTCTTACACTACCTTTTCACCCTTACTCCAGCGAGGGAGCGGTTTGTTTTCTGTGGAGCTAGCTCCCTGTTACCAGGACTTCCAGTTAGGAAGTATCCTACCCTATGGTGTTCGGACTTTCCTCACTGCTAGCTGCAGAGCGAACATTTTATCTTCTTTGTTAACCCTAATCTTCTTTAGCATTCTGGGAAACAATTATTCTTCCACAATTTTCACAACTAATAATTCTGTTTCCTTCGTTTATATCGATCTGTAATTGCGGCCTAATTTTAAAGCCACAACCGCCACAAGCATTGTTTTCATTGAATACTACGGCCTTACGGCCTTTATTTTTTATAAGCGCACCATAGCGTTTAATAAGCTGGCGCGGAAGATTTTTTGCTAATTCATTTCTTTGTGAGCGCAGTTCTTCTATATTCTTGGTTACCTCTTCTATTTGAGCTTCCAGTTTTTTTTCTTTAGCTTCTAGTTCGGCATCAGCACGTATTTTTTCCTTGTCTGCTACTGTTTTATCTTCCCTTAATTGTTCTTCTTCTTCCATTAATTCTACTCTAACATCATCAATCTCATTATTCTTGTTTCCCAAAAAATTTATCTCGCTATTTAGTGCTTTATATTCTTTGTTGGTTTTTATGGTAAGAAGCTGATTTTTATACTTATCTATTTTTCCTTTATTTTCTTGGATCTCAAGTTCTTTTTTTTTCTGTGTTTTTAAGTTCTCATCTAACTCTTCTTTTAACTTTTGAACTTCATAATTCGCATTTTCTACATTTTCTTTCAAGCTTTTTAGCTGTTTAGGAAGTTCTTTTTTCTTTTTTTCTTTTTCCCCAATTTCATCATCGATTTTTTGCATTTTTACTAAAATTTTTAATTCATCTATCATTATTACTCCCTAACTTAGAAATAAAAAAAAGCATTTACCCTTTTTGGCAAATGCTTTTTAAATATATTACTTCATCTGTTATATTACTTAGCTTTATCTTCTTTAACCTCACTACTACACCTTTTAATTTCTTTTTATTTTTCAAAAAATTTCCTAAAGATATTTTTGTCAAACATTTCTTAGGAGAAACTTAGTAATTTTAGGTAAGCGAGATTTTATTTGTCATTTTTTTTAAAATAATTATAAAGTGAATATCCGTCCAACTCTTTAGATATTTTCATAGATTTATTATAGACCCTTAGGAAGCAGTCATTGTAAATCTTTTTAATGGCAGTGATACGTAGATTTTCCAGTTCTCCTGCTAGATATCTTTCCATTTTTATTTTGTAGTGATTTTGCCAATATTCTTGTTCTTCTGGTCGTTCCAGCTGGGAAAAACGTTTTATCATATCTTTTGAAAAAGGGCTAATAGTTATATCTATTTCAGTTTTAACTCCCTTGCTATTCCCAATTTGAGCTAAAATTACGTTACCTCCACTTTCTATCAGTCCACCAATAAAATATGCTTTCTCTGAGCCGCCAACTCCTTCTTCGGCAATTATATAGCTACTTTTAGCTCCATCTTTTAGGAAAATTTTCCCGCCGCATACTATTACTGATTCCTCGATAAAATCTGCTTGAATATCTGCTTTTGCAATAATCCCTGCTCTATCACAATTTCTAATACTGCCTTTCACGATCAAACTTCCCTCAATTTCCAATTCAGATTTTATGATATCACCCTTAACTATAAGGTCACCAAAGAATTCCAGTTTCGCTTTTTCAATATTATTTATACTAAAATCGGTTTTAACATTTATTTTTTCTTCTTCATCTATATATGGATAACCTGCTTTGGCAGCAAAAATCTGCTTAGTTTTTTTGGAATAATAAACATTTTTACCTAAAAATCTTTCTGCAATTCGTTCTTCTGCCAAACCAGGTGTTATCTCATTTCCGAAAATATCCATACTGCTCTTATTGGCTCCAGTAACTTCTAATTCTGCTATTGGTTCATCTTTTTTACATTTAGTTAAAGGCTCTAAATCAGCTAAGCTATAGTTCACGGCTGTATTGTAGCAATTTTCAGTATCAATTAGATAATCTATACTTAATTCTGATTGTTCTTTTTCGCGGTAAGCAATTAGAAATGGGGTATCGAACTCTTTTTCAACGCTTTCTTTTTGGTTTTTTGCAGAGGCCTCTTTTACACCTGCCACAATGTTAGCAGAATTTAAAAGGTCGCTGATGTCATCGGCATCTATTATGTCACCAGTTTCTTTAATAGTTAAATAGGCAGAAAAGCCATCTTCGGCAATTTCTAATATCAAGTTTACTTTACCGTTCTTATAACTACGTTTGGGTGACATATTCCTACTTCTCTTTTTTCTTTGTTTAAAAAATTTTGTGACTGGTTGTATTCAGTCAATGTTTTTTTGTTTTATTGACATTTTTATGGTTGCTAATAGAAATGCGATGATAAATTTTTTAAGAGGAGATATAATGTATTCAGAAGCAGTGTTAGGATGCATCTGGGGTGATGAAGCCAAGGCAAAAATGGTGGATGTTCGCGCCCAAAATGCAGATATTGTCGTTAGATTCCAAGGTGGCAATAATGCCGGGCATACTATTGCTTTAAAAGGAAAAAAATATGTTTTTCACCTTGTGCCATCAGGAATTCTTTATCCCCAGAAAATATGTGTATTAGGAAGTGGAGTTGTTATCGATCCTTTTAGTTTGTTAGAGGAAATAGACAATCTTAAAAAAAGTGGCATTAGTTTTGATGAAAGATTCTACATTGATGAAAGAGCAGGCATAGTGTTACCGATTCATAAAGAATTAGATTCACGCAGTGAATCCAATGATAAGCAGACCAAAATAGGGACTACCAAGCGCGGGATTGGTCCGGCATATGCCGACCAGATAGCTAGAGTGGGAATTAAATTTGGAGACATTTTTGAACCAGATTATTTAAAAGAAAGATTGCAAAATCTTTATTCCTACCATTGTATAAAGCTAAGAAGTCAAATATCCCTGTACCAAAAGCTATTGGAAGCAGCAGATAAATTAAAATCATATAGAAAAAACGCCTCATATTTCTTAAACGAAGCCTACCAAAATAACAAAAAAATTCTTTTCGAAGGAGCTCAGGGAGCACTATTAGATATTTTTTACGGTACTTATCCCTTTGTTACTTCCTCGCATGTAATAAGTGGAGGAATACCAATAGGAACTGGTATATCACCTCAAAAACTGAATAAGATCATTGGAGTTTACAAAAGCTATTTTACCCGGGTTGGCTCTGGTCCTTTTCCAACCGAACTAGACGATAAAGTTGGTGAACAAATACGCAGACAGGGAAACGAATATGGTGCAACCACAGGCCGACCTAGGCGTTGTGGCTGGTTCGATGCTGTTGCAGCTAAATACACCACAATGATAAATGGAGTGAATGAAGCAGCTTTGACTCTTCTAGATGT
Source organism: Candidatus Cloacimonadota bacterium (assembly GCA_034189845.1). Classification (GTDB taxonomy): domain Bacteria; phylum Cloacimonadota; class Cloacimonadia; order Cloacimonadales; family TCS61; genus JASUTE01. The sequence goes on from JAXHUB010000104.1 coordinate 7,795, forward strand.
ACTCTCGGGCCTTGAAACACTGAAGATCTGCACAAGCTATAAAATTGAAGAAAAGGAATATTCACAATTTCCATATAGTTTAAAAAAATTGGCAAAAGTTCAACCCAATTATATTGAGTTGCCAGGCTGGCATGAAGATATCTCACAAATCACAAACTATGAACAACTTCCTGAAAATGCAAAAAAATATGTAAAAAAAATTGAAAAATTGCTAAACATTCCAATTTCTATTATTTCTGTAGGCCCAGAACGCACACAGACCATATTTCGATAGGGCAAGAAATTAATCTTGACAGCACAATGCATTTTCCGAAGTTAACGACTATATTCTAATATCTCTATAAATAGAAGGTTACGAAAAATATACATGAATTTGAGAAAAGGAGATTTAAATGAAAAGAACTTATCAACCTCATAACAGAAAAAGACGTAATAAGCATGGATTTCGTCAACGCATGTCTACAAAAGCAGGAAGAAAAGTTTTAGCCAGAAGACGTGCCAAAGGAAGAAGTCATCTATCTGTTAGTTAATGCAGTTTATTAAAAATAGTAATGAATTTAAACAGATTTATCAGAAACATGAAACTTTAGCAGGGAAATACTTCCTATTTTATTATCAAAAAGAAATACCTGAAGATCTTTTTAAAGTTGGAATAGTTATTAGTAAAAAAGTTGGGAAAGCGGTTGTTCGCAATAAAATTCGCAGAAGAATAAAATCTTTTTTACAGCAGAATATGCACAAATTACCTGAGAGAACAAAGCTGATAATATTGGCGAAAAAGAATTCCTGCACAGCCGGCTGGCAGGAGATGTGCGTTGATATTGCCGGAGGTTTAGAAAAGATAGCTGATGAGAATCTTGAATAGATTAGTGATTTTACTTATAAAAATTTATAGAAAAGTGATATCACCATATCTTCCAGCCACATGCAGGTTTACACCAACCTGTAGCGTTTATGCCTCGCAGGCATTTCAAAAATATAATTTTTTTAAAGCTATAAAACTCTCTGTATTGCGAATTTTAAAATGCCATCCCTTTCATGCGGGCGGCAACGACCCTCTTCCTTAACTTCCTAAAAGGAGAAGAACTTGGATAAAAAAACTCTATTTGCCTTACTGCTAATTCTGGCAGTTTTTTGGATCAGTAGCAAATTTATTTGGAAACCTGCCACAAATACAACCAAAGCACCTGCACAAACTTCTGAAAAAATAACTCCCAAATCGGAACCCAAACAGGAAACAGAATTTGAGCAATCTGCTACTTTAGAAACATCAACAACTGAACCCGAGAAAGATATTCCTGTGAATAACAACATCGTTCTAGAAAACGATGTTATGAAAGTGAGCTTTACAAATCGGGGTGCAGTACTAAACAGCGTTATTTTAAAGAATTATAAACAAGCTGACGGTGAAAATTTGGTTAATTTAATTCCAGAAAACAAAAATGCTTTCAATGTAGAAATTTTATCTGGTAGCAGCTTCAACTTAGAAAATGAAATATTTGAATACCGAATTGATAATAACGAGATAATTTTTTATAAGCAAACCCCACAAGGTCATTTCGAAAAACGTTTTTATTTAGTGGAAAACTATCATATGAACATGGAATTTATGGTTGAAAGCCCCCAAGAGATAACTTCCTACAATATTTGGATCGATAGCGGTATTGCCGATACAGAAAAGTATTTGAAAATGAAGTCTCGCGATTACCGCATTGTGAGTAAAATAAATAATGATATAGAAAAATTCACACTAAGTAAACTGAACGAAATTCGGACAGAACGCGGTAATATCGATTGGGCGGCAGTACGTTCCAAATATTTTGCTTTGGGTATTATCCCCGATGAATTAGTTAGAGTGAAAGAACTGGAAGCCTATCAAACAGCAGAAAGCCCGGCACTAAAACTTACAGCTCTAATTAACCGTAATAAATTCCAACACAACTACCAAATTTATCTGGGACCTTTGATAAATAAATATCTTATCCCCTTTGATAATGATTTCGAGAAAATTCAAGAAGGCCAAGGATTCCTTAAACCAATTAGCAGCATTTTTGTATGGTTTATGAACAAGATGAACAAAGTTATTCCCAACAATGGTATTAACATTATAATTTTGGCCTTAATTCTTAAATTCATTCTATATCCACTTACTCACAAAAGTTTTGAATCTACTTCCAAAATGCAAAAAGTACAACCGCTAATGCGTGAAATCCAGACTAAATACAAAAATGACCCCAAAAAGATGAATCTAGAACTTCGCAAGCTTTATAAAGAAGAAGGTGTAAGTCCTCTTGGTGGCTGTTTACCCCTGCTTTTGCAAATGCCCATATTTTTTGCTCTCTATCCTGTATTGCGCTATTCTATTACCTTGCGACAAAGCGAATTCTTGTGGCTGCAAGACCTTTCCGAACCAGATAAAACCCTTATCTTACCGATCATAATGGCTGTTTTCATGTTCACCCAACAGAAACTTATGCAACCCAAAAAGAAGGATAATGAAAATATCGATGAAAAACAACAGGCGCAACAGCAAAGCCAAAAGATGATGATGTACGTAATGCCGATAATAATGTTTTTCATCTTCAAAGGCTTGCCGGCAGGTTTGGTTTTGTATTGGACTGTTTTCAATATTATGTCTATATTCCAACAGTATTTTATTAAAAAGAAATTTAATTAATGAGGTTCTGAAAATGAAAACAATTGTTAAAACTGGAAAATCTACCTCAGCTATTATTGCTGAATTTATGCAAGAATACAACGTGAAAATGGAAAATATTAAGTTTGAAGTAATTGAAGAAGGTTCAAAAGGGTTTTTAAAATTGTTTGGAAGCAAACCCACCAAAATCAAATTCAATTTACCCGACATTGAAGAGAAAGTTAAAGAATATACTGAGACAGTACTTAAATTAATGAAGGTAAAGTATAAGGATATTGTTATTGAAAACCCTGCTAAAGATACCTACAAAATAGAAATTAATGGTGTAGATGATGCTGGCTTTCTTATAGGAAAAGAAGGCAAACTTCTTAACAGCATGCAACATTTGCTGAATCAAATGATAAACAAATATGAAAAGCGAGCGTTAAAACTGAAAATTGATGTGGATAATTATCGAGACCGTCGAAAAAATGCTCTTTTAGATAAAGTTGCCAGTATTGCTGAAAAGGCAAAAAAACGTGGTAAGAGTATAACATTAGAACCGCTTCATTCCTATAATAGACGTCTGGTACACCAATACATAGAAAAAGATAAAGATGTTCGCACAATGACCATCGGTGAAGGACATATGAAGAGAATAGTTATAATGCCCAATAAGAAAAAAACTAGCCGTGGGTCTAAACAAAAAAAGAATTAACATATTTCCTATAAAATCCGGTCATTTCTGGGCAGATGCTGGCTCTGTAATGGGAACTTTGCCCAAAATTCTTTGGTATAAAAAAATTCAGACGGATTCGGAAAATCGAGTTCGTCTGGATATTAACTTGCTGCTTATTCAAATTGAAGATTCCAATATTTTAATCGATACGGGTATAGGAAACAGAAATATTAACAAAATTCCTTCCAGATTCAAATGTAATAACGAATTAGTAGAAAATAAATTATTAAAATTTAACTTAACTCCTGCTAAAATCGATACAGTAGTTTTAACACATCTTCATTTTGATCATGCAGGCGGAATCTATGATAAAAATGGAAATCTTACGTTCAACCGAGCACTGCATCTTGTGCAAAAAAAGGAATGGTTGGCTGCACAAGATAAATACCGAGTAGATGCTTGTTCCTACAAAACAGATTTAACAAAGCTAGAAAATTCGGGTAAACTACAAATTATAGACGGCACCTATAAGATATCTGATGACATCAAATTAAAATTGGTTAGTGGACATTCCGCCGGAATGCAGATTGTAGAGATCAAAGATGAAAAACTGTTTTATTTTTGTTCCGATTTGTTTCCCCTGTTTCTGCATAAATCTCCACAGATCACATCTGCCAGCGATATTTGCCGGCAACAAGTATATGAAGCAAAAAAAGAAATTCTTTTATCACTACGCAAATTAGGTGGCAGACTCTATTTTGGGCATCAAACTGGTAGAAATTATTTAGAGTTTTAAGTTATAGCTATTCCCAAAATTTCCTATCTAAGCTCCTGTACTGCACAGCTTCGCTGATATGATTAGTTTTAATATCCTGGCTACCATCCAAATCAGCTATAGTGCGTGAAACTTTTAGTATCCTATCGTATGCTCGGGCTGAAAGCCCCATCTTTTCCATTGCCATTTTCAATAAATTCTTACCTTCTTCGTCAAGTTTGCAATATTTTCTTATCTGTTTAGAACTCATTTGCGAGTTACTATATATCTTTTCTTGAGAAAATCTTGTTAGTTGCAGTTTTCTAGCAGAATTTACCCGCCTACGAATATATTTCGATTTTTCGCCTGTAGGAAGAGAACTCAATTCATCATATTCTACAGCTTGAACTTCTACATGTATATCGATCCTATCAAGAAGAGGTCCGGAAATTTTGGAACGATAGCGTTGAATATTTGAAATTGAGCAAGAACAGGTGTGGCCTTTTACATTTGCTCCGTAATATCCACAGGGACAAGGATTCATGGAAGCAACCAACATAAATTTTGCTGGAAATTCCAGACTTTGGGTGGCACGAGCAATAGTTACCACTTCATCTTCTAAAGGTTGTCGTAAAACTTCTAGTACATTTTTCTTAAATTCGGGCAACTCATCAAGGAAAAGTACTCCATTATGAGCCAACGAGACTTCACCAGGTTTGGGATAACTTCCTCCTCCAATTAACGCAACATCACTAATAGTATGATGTGGAGAGCGAAAGGGTCTTCTGTTTACAATTCCTTTTTCATTCAAGCCGGCAACCGAATGAATTTTGGTAGTTTCCAAAGCTTCTTCTAAAACAAGCTGAGGTAAAATTGTGGGTATACGCCGAGCTAACATTGTTTTTCCAGCACCGGGTGGACCTATCATTAGCACATTGTGGCCTCCTGCTGCGGCCACTTCTAAAGCTCTTTTTATCTGAAACTGCCCCTTTACGTCAAACATATCAACTGTATCCTTATTCAAATTAGCAAATATTTCCTCCTTTTTTACTTTTACTGGTTCAATCGAAGTAATTCCTTCTAAAAAATTTACAGCCTCGTTCAAAGAGGTAACAGGAAACACATCCAAACCTTCAATCACGGCTGCCTCTTCCGCATTTTCATAGGGCAGCAAAATACCGTCCAAGTTATCTCTCCACGCAGCAATAGCAATAGGTAACATTCCACGAATAGGTCTTACATTTCCATCCAAAGAAAGCTCTCCAATAATTGCGTAATTTGCCAAATTGTTTGATTTTATTTGATTAGAAGCATCCAAAAGTGCAATTGCAGTGGGTAAATCGAGAGCTACCCCATCTTTTTTTATATCTGCTGGAGCTAAATTTACAGTGTAATTGTGGCTAGGAAATTTAAAACCAGAATTCTTTATAGCTGCCGAGACTCTATCACGGCTCTCTTTTACCGAATTGGAAGGTAACCCCACAATTGAAAATTTAAATAACCCTCCCTTTATATCGGCTTCTACTGTTATTTGTTGTGCATCTATACCTTGAATTGCATATGAAATTGTTTTCCCAAACATAATTTCTCCTTCTACCTGCCTATTGTTATTGTTTTGGTTTTACTATAAACTTTTTCACTTTCTATCCCAGTTGCTTCGAATAGGATAATATAAAGCCCCACAGGCAACACTTTATTGTTTTTATCTCTTCCATCCCAAATTATTTCTCCTTTTGAAGCAACAAGACTCTGATTTTTTATTACTTTCACCAATCTCCCTTTTAAATCAAAAACTCTTATAGTCACTCGACTTATCTTTTCTGAAAGTTCAAAGGAAATGATAGTCCGCTCGCCTTGAAAAGGCGAAAAAGGGTTTGGTTTTACCTGTAGCTTAGTTTTTGAAGTGATATTCTGAGTAAAGATACTATTCTTTCTTCCCAAAGTATGACCATCATCGTTTACACAAGGACCCCAGTTCATAGCTTGAGCTGGCAATAAGGGATTAACCCTTTCTGTAGAAACGCCTTTATGTCCGTAAGTCCAATTTGGATTAAAGTCTAAGCTATCTAAAAGATTATCCTTTTGATCATAAAATTTTATCACCTCTCCCGTGTTTGCTAAATTTGGCAGGCCAGTCATTATTCCCAATTCATATGGAGTGATTAAATTTAAGTATTCCGCTTCTTCTTCACCAGAAGTAATAATAAAATATTCATTTTCTGGTTTTACTACCCAAAAACTATCTTCATTGCATTTCATTTTTAGGCTATCTATCTCATTTATGAAATAATTTTGCTTTATTTCAATCCATTCTGGTTCTTCCTCTAAAGGATCAAACATAATTTCATTAACTACAATTGGCAGAGCATCTTTATTATAAAAATTATAATCACTATTATTAGTAAGAAAAGCATCCTCTTCTGCATCTAAAAAATATTTATAAACATAGTATCCATTTTCTTCTGGTAGATCTGTATAAAATTGATAATCAAGGCTATCACCAATCTCGATTTGGTTTTCCCATTCCAAATTGAACTCTTGAGCATTACGAGCGCAAAAACATTGTAAATCAGCTTGGTCTATGTTTTCTAAGCCTGCATTTTCTATAAATATTCGGTGTTTAAGTTGATTATTCTGCATTGTCAAAGATAAAGTATTTAATTGTAAATCTTTGGTAAATGGCAATACACTGTTTGCTAAAGTCGGAGTGCAGCCAAGCTCGTCTTCACAAGGATGCCATTGTACGTCTGCATCGCTATATGGATCGACTCTTTCTAAAGAAAGTCCACTCGGCAGAGAAGAACCATCATAAAATAGGCTATCCAGAAGAGTTCCGCATTCGTCGTGTAAAACTAAACTTTCTTGTAGATTATTTAAGGCTGTCCAACTGGAAGCTTGTATTATCTTATCTTCATTTATATGGGGATAACATTGTAACAAATAGGATTCATCTTCACAAATAACTAAATAATCTTCGATATTTGCCAT
>JAXHUB010000105.1:0-2206 GCA_034189845.1 Candidatus Cloacimonadota bacterium
AATTTCTATCTTAGCTTCTTCTGCCATTTTTTTAATTTCCTTCACAATCTCTTTACGAGTTTCCTCTGTTAAAGGTTGGAAAGGAAGTCGGATCACATTGCCGTCGTTATCAGGTGTAACGCCAATATTGGAAGCCAAAATAGCTTTTTCTATAAGAGGCAAGGTAGACTTATCCCAAGGTTGAATAACTATAAGCCTAGGTTCTGGTATTGAGATATTACAAAGATTTTTGATGGGAGTAGGTTGACCATAATAATCGATCTTAACATCTTCCAAAGCAGAGCTGTTAGCTCTTCCGGTACGTGTCTTCGAAAATCTTTTTAGCATTGCCTTAAAGGCATTTTCCATTTGTGTCTCAGTATCTTTTAATAGTTTATCCATAATTTACTCACTTCTCTTTTTTACACATGTATGAATGTTCCAATCTCTTCGTTCAATAGTGCTTCTTTGAAGTTGTTCTTTTTGAGTACATTGAACACTTTAATAGCCATATTATGTTCGCGAGCTAAAGAAAAAGCTGTCATATCCATTATCTTAAGCTGTTTGGAAATTGCTTCTTCATAAGTTATGTTTTTTAGTAAAGTTGCCTTTTCATCTTTAAAAGGATCGGTAGTATAAACACCATCAACTTTGGTTCCTTTGAAAACGATATCGGCATTTAATTCTATAGCGCGGAGTACAGCAGCTGTATCGGTGGTAAAAAATGGGTTACCAGTGCCAGCACAAAAAAAGCATGTCTTGCCCTCGTTCAACGAAGTCTCTGCACGGTTGGGGGTATAGAATTTGGCTACTTTATCTAACTGAATAGCTGAAAATACTTCTGCCTGATAATTCTTTTTCTTCAATTGATCTGCTAAAATAAGTGCATTTTGCACAGTGGCGATCATTCCAACATTATCGGCTGTAAAACGGTGCAATTTTTCTCCTATTTTGGAAGCTCCTCGGAAAATATTACCACCTCCAATTACTACACCGATACTAAAACCAAGTTTTTTAACAGAAAGTATCTCTTCGATGAGATAATCTACTTTATCCATGTCGATACCGAATTTTTCTTTACCAGCTAATATTTCACCACTTATTTTAAAAATAATTCGATGAATCTTTTCAGGTTTATACTGTAGTGTCATATATCAACCTTTAATTTGTTCAGCAACTTCAGAAGCAAAATCGGTATTTTCTTTTTCCACACCTTCACCAATTTTAAAACGTATAAAAGACTTAACTATAAGCGGTGCTATGTATTGGCTAACACTTATCTTGTCATCTTTTACGAATTTTTGTTGCAGCAAGCAATTTTCTTCATAAAATTTGTTCATTTTTCCCATAACTATCTTATCGATAATTTTTTCTGGTTTGCCTTGATCGAGCAGCTGTTTACGTATTATTTCACTTTCTTTTTCCTCAACTTCAGCAGGAACTTCGGATTTATCTAAATAGTCTGGTGCCATAGCAGCTATATGCATTGCCACATCATAAGCTTTATCTTCATTTTCGCTGTTATATTCTCCATTTAGTTCTACCAAAACACCAATATTTCCCCCCATATGAATATAGGAAGTAACAAAACCATCGGTAACTATTTTGGCGAAACGTCGCAAATTCAAATTTTCACCTATTTTTGCGATCATATTTGTTAAAGCATCTTTTACGTTCATGCCGTCTACTTCAGTTTTAAGCAATTCCTGGATATCAGCAATATCGTTGTTTAGAACAAGCTCAGTCATTTTTTCGCCAAACTTAATAAAATTTTCATTTTTAGCAACGAAGTCGGTTTCGGAATTAAATTCCAATAGAGCGCCTTTTTTATGATCGTTGCTAATAGCTGCTAAGATGAGTCCTTCCGCTGCTACTCTATCTGCTTTTTTAGCCGCCTTGGAAATTCCCTTTTCACGCAGGTATTCGATGGCAGCTTCCATATTTCCATTAGTTTTCTGCAACGCCTTTTTGCAATCCATCATGCCGGCATTGGTTTGGGAACGTAATTCCATTACTGTTTTTGCAGAGATTTTCATATTAAACTCCTACAGGTTTTCATATAGGAAGAATTGAATCTTCCAATAAAAATTATTTAGATTTATCTTCCTTTTTTTTTTTCTGGTTTTTCTTCTGTTTTGGTTTCGTGTTTCTTTTCGGTTTTTTTCTTAGTTTCTTTTTCTTCTTTTTTCTTGGTCGTTTTTTTCTCGGAAATATCTTTAGTTTCTTT
>JAXHUB010000106.1:0-4274 GCA_034189845.1 Candidatus Cloacimonadota bacterium
GCATTGTGTAACCATAAATAGCGTGTTCGTTTCTTTTTCGAATAGCTTCTTTAATTTCGGGTGCAATAGTGAAATCCATATCGGCTACCCATAGAGGCAAAAGATCATTACGACCAAATTTCTCTAGCACACAATTCCATTTTATACTGTTAGTATTGTAGCGCTGTGGTGTATTATCGAAATCATATTTCATTTTACTCCTCCTGAAAGGTAAAAAATGTTGCAAGCTAAAAAAAGCAAGTATTTTTTACTATCCTATTAATATATGAATTTCTTGACACAAAAAGGATTGGTATTTGCTTTTTCTAAGGTAAAATTATGAAAGCTAATTGGAATAATACAGCAGTAATTATACCTGTTTATAATTCCTCGAGATATTTACAAGAATTATTAGCAAGGATAACGAAATTTACTGCTTTAAAGAATATTTTTATAATAGATGATGGTTCTACTGATGTAGAACTAGAAAATCTTGTTGATACAAGAGTTAATTTATTACATCATAGCAAGAACCGGGGTAAGGGTGCAGCTCTTTTAACTGGTTTTAAGGCCGCATTAAAAAAGGGTTATAAGTTTGCTATAACTATCGATAGCGATTTACAACATAAACCAGAAGATTTGGAGTGTTTTTTACAAGTGCAGAATGAAGCTGAGTATGATCTGGTTATTGGCAAACGTGATTTTGATTTTCGTAAAATGCCGTGGCCCCGTATTTTAAGTAATAGTTGCAGTAGTAGAATGGTTTCTAAAGTAGCTAAAAAAAAGATTGCTGACACTCAGTCGGGTTATCGGCTTTATCATCTAAAATTTTTACAAGATGAGGAATTTGTTTCCCAAAGGTATCAATTTGAAACTGAAGTACTATTAAGAATGCTTGGGAAAAAAGCAAATATTGGCTATGTGAAAATTGAGACTATATATGGAGAAGAGAAAAGTAATATTTCCCATTTGCGTGATATCTGGAATTTTTTAAAAATACTGAAACAAGAAAAAAGGAGGAGAGATGAATATTTTGTTAACTAATGATGATGGTATAAATGCTGCAGGAATAAATATTTTATATGATAATTTAAAAAGAAAGGGACATAAATTAGTAGTAGTAGCTCCAGATAAAGAACAAAGTGCCACTTCGCATTCCATTACTTTACATAATCCATTAAGAATAATTAAGCAGAAAAAAAACTTTTATGCCGTAACTGGTACTCCCACCGATTGCGTTATTTTAGCTGAACAGGTAATAACTTCCGATGATATTGATTTAGTTATATCTGGTATTAATGCTGGTCCTAATATGGGAGAAGATGTGCTTTATTCTGGTACTGTAGCTGCTGCTTTGGAAGCAATGTTTCTAAAAATTCCGTCTATCGCTATCTCGATGGCTTCTTTTATAGATCTACATTTCAAAACTGGTGCTAAATTTATCGTTGAACTCTTAGATAAAGGTATGGCAGATATTATAAAAGAGGGTGAGATCTTCAATATAAATGTTCCTAATAAAAAATATGAAGAAGTGAAAGGTGTTAAGATTACTCAGTTGGGACATCGTCATTATGATGATTTTGTTACTCAGCAATGTGATCCAAGAGGAAGAAATATCTATTGGATTGGCGGAAAAGCAGTTTGGGAAAAAGATGAAGGTACAGATACCAAAGCTGTTTCGGAGGGATATGTTTCCATAACGCCCATGGCGCCACAATTTACCCAAAAAAAATCATTTCAAAAAATCCAAAATTGGCTAGATAAAAATGAAGTTTGAAGATCAAAGAAAGTTGATGGTTCAGCATCAACTAAAAGGGCGTGGTATTTATGACCAGAGAGTACTACAGGCCTTTTTCAAAGTGCCTCGCGAAAAATTCGTTCCCGAAGAAGTAAAGCATTTGGCATATCAAGATTCTCCCTTAGGAATTGGAGATGGACAAACAATTTCACAACCATATATTGTGGCAACAATGATGCAGGATTTAAAATTAGAACCACATGATATTGTTTTGGAAATTGGTACAGGTTCGGGATATCAAACAGCTTTACTGGCAGAGATAGCTAGCGAAGTTTTTACTGTAGATAGGGTTTGGACCCTTACCCAGCGCGCCAGAGAAGTATTGGCCGAGCTTGGGTATGATAATATCCATTTTCGATGTGGTGATGGTAGCAAGGGCTGGGAAGATAAAAAGCTGAAGTGCTATTTCGATAAAATCATAGTAGCAGCTGCTGCACCCGATGTTCCAGCTAGTCTTACAAAGCAACTAGCAGAAAATGGGCGGATGATAATTCCAGTTGGTAACCGGTTTATGCAGCAATTGACTATAATTATCAAGAAAGATGGAGAAATTGAAAAATTTGGCAAAGAGGGATGCACTTTTGTACCCCTTATTGGGCAAGAAGGCTGGTAGATGAAAAAAATAGTTGTTATATTAATTTTGTTTTCGCTCATATTTCCACTATTAGCAGAAAGTAGCTTGAAATCTGATTTAAAATCAAAAATTGATGAGATAGCAGTTTCCAATGAGTTAAAAGTTTTTCTTATAGCGATGATTCCAATTTTTGAATTGAGAGGAGCTATACCAGTAGGAGTTTTACACTATCAACTTCCTATTTGGAAGGTATATCCTATTTCTGTTGTTGGAAATATGATCCCCATTTTTCTCTTATTATTATTCTACGATCTTATAACAAAACTCTTTTTTCAAGTGCCTTTTTTGAAAAAATTATTGCAAAAACTTTTTATACGTACCCGGCGGAAAAGTAAGGTGGTGGAAAAATACGAAGAACTTGGCTTGATGTTGTTTGTTTCCATTCCACTTCCAATTACTGGCGGTTGGACTGGTTCTTTGGCTGCTTATATTTTTGGACTTGGTTTTTGGAAATCGATTCTATTTATTCTCTTCGGAGTTATGTTTGCGGGTGTTTTGGTAACTATCCTTACTATGTTGGCATGGTGGGGAGCAGCTATAGCCTTTGTAGCTTTTAGTTTAATTATAATTAATTCATTTTTAAAAAAGTAGAAAAAAAAGGAGGAAAAGATGAGAAAGAAATTAGTTATGTTTTTTTTGTTTATACCTTTATTTTTAGGTGCAATTGAAGTAACCGGTGAGCAGTATGGAACCTGGGAAGTTGTCAATAACCCTTATGAAGTAGTGGGTGATATCATTGTACCGGAAGATGAAACACTTATCATTGAACCTGGAGTTCAGGTGGTTGTTAATGGAAATTTTCGTATAACAGCTCTGGGAAACATAATAGCAGAGGGTAGTCAAGAGGAAAATATTAGCTTTGCTGCTGCTGAACGTTTTTCCTGGGACGGTGTGAGGTTAGAAAATGAAGCAGTGGGCAGTAGTTTTACTTTCTGTAACGTTTCCGATGCCGAAAATGGTATAAACTCGATTAATTCTCCGCTTACTATTTCGGAATGCTATTTTAACAACTGCGAAAAAGCTGTTCATATTTTTGGACTTGGTTATGAAGATCCCCCAGAAGTTATTGTGCAAAACAGTGTGATAGAAAATTGTGATCAAAATGGGATTTACATAGTGGAAAATTCCAATGCTATTATTCAAAATAACGACATAAGCAATTGTGCTTTGGATGAAAGCCCTCGCGGAGCAATTATGTTAAGCAGTCAAGGAGGTGAGTGCAGCCCTACCATTCAGTATAACTACATTCATCATAATGTGTGGCAGGGTATTTCAGCTTGGGATATCACCTGGGGAGAGAATATTGAGGCTTACATAGCAGAGAACGAGATTTGCTACAATCTTACCGGAATCTACCTTTTTTATGCGAGTGGGAAAGTGGAAAATAATTTTATTCATGATAACTTTGTAGAAGGCGATCCCAATTCCGGAGCAGGAATTATGGTTGGTGGAGACAGCAGCAATCCCATAATTACTAAAAACGAGATCACTGGTAATTTCTGTGCCATCTTTTTGAATAATGACGCAACTGCCAATTTAGGTAATTTGAATAATGAAACTGCTGAAGATGATGGGGAGAATTATTTCCATGATAATGTTGATGGTAGCGGTATTACCTGGAGCATTTACAACATATCTAGTCAAGATGTAATGGCTGAAAACAATCAATGGGACAGTAATGATATTGAAGAGATTGCAGAAACCATTTTTGATGGAGAGGATAATTCTTCTTTTGGCATAGTAGACTTTTTACCTATTTTGGAAGTTGGAACCACTGACGAAAATGTAGCAGAAATTTTATGCTATGTAAGAAATTATCCCAATCCTTTTAATCCTAATACAACCATCTCGTTTTACTTGGAA
>JAXHUB010000107.1:0-2898 GCA_034189845.1 Candidatus Cloacimonadota bacterium
CAATCAAGCAACATTTGAAGTGAATTTTCCACTGCTGCATTGTCCGGATAGATAAATAAATAGCTAGGCTGTTGGTATTCGCTTCTATCCACACTACTATAATTCAAAACAGCAGATTCATATAATGGTTCGAAAAATCGAGAAATAGGCCTTTGAGAAAGTTTAACATTTTTATTGGAATTTCCTTTGGTTGTTACCTTCAACTTCAAATTGTGGATCACGTTTAGCTCATTGGTTCCTGCATCATATGAAAAAGGATTTATAGTGAGGGTAATTACACGTAGATCCCTTAAAATTGCTGGTTCACCTAATTCTGCTATATTATTGGGAAAAGTTTCATTACCATCATAAAAGCTACTATTAATAACGAACTCATGTGTTTCTTTCTTGCTTTCGCTTTGCAATTGTTGTTGTGGAAATACTTTTATGCTTTCGAATATTTCTTCAGATTTCCCTAATATTTCCAGTTCTACATCTGCATTCGCAGGTATAGCTATTAATCTACTAAAACGAGGCAATCCTGGCATTCCTACCTGCATAAACTCGCCTTCACCAGGATAACTGATAGCCCAATATATCTCCTTATTATCTTCAATTTTTTCCAGATTGAACCCGTCTAAATTGAATTCTAACTCTGTTTCATATTCGTTGGCAACAGCAACATTGAACATACTGTCATTTTCTTTACCAAAATCATGCCAATCTGCTATCAAAATACTACTTATCAAAAAAAGAAATAAAATTAAACCTTTCTTCATCTTTCCCCCATTCGATTTTATCTATCTATACTTAACTTGTAAACACCTTCTTGAGTAGCTGCAAATAAATCGCCATCGAAAAATTGTACTCTGTAGACATACCCAATTTCCCTCTCTTCTATTCTGTCCAGAAGCTTTACATCAGCTAAATTGGAAATATCGTAAAGATAAACTCCGCCACCCCCTGATCCTATTGCCAAAAAATTAGCATATAGATCCAAATCCTGGGCATAGCCTGATGTATCTTGCCAAAATAATTCTTCTGGATTTTGTAAATTGGAAATATCAATTACAGAAAAACCTTCTTGCTTATTAGCCACAAATAAATGATTGTCAACTTTCTTTACAGCCAAGGCGTTTCCTGGTGTATCATAAATTGTCAATAATTCACCAGATTCTCTGGAAGTAATATAAACTCCAATTTGTTCACCACATACATAAAAATATTCGTCATCGATATCAAACCCTTCGATTGCATTTTCATAAATTATAGAGTAGGAATACCAAAAAACCCCATCATATTCACCATATTTTAATTTATTAGAAGAAGCGGTTATAACCTCAATTGTGCCATTATTTTTAGGAATACAATGCATTGCATCTACGCTTCTACCTGTAAGAAGCATCTCTTCTTGTGGCTGAGAAGGTTCCGTAATATCAAATATTCTTATGCCTGCATATTCCCCATAACGATCATAAATAAACAGCAAACTATCACGGTTAACAGCGTGTATTAATCTAGCATTCTCAAAAGTTTGATAATAATTGCATAATTTTGTTTTTGTTAAGTGATTGTACACTGTAAAGCCAGCTTGGTCTGCAGCAATGAAAAGCAAACTATCGTTAATTGAAAAATCTCGGGCAAAACCGCGAGTAGGATAATAACTTTCTACCTGTAACACTCTACTAGGCTCAAAAGGATCACTCTGTTGGGCACAGGCAGTTAAAAGAACTATAAAAACTATAAATACATATCTAAATTTCATAATTACCTCTGACTATAATTTTATGCATTTTTTATTCCAAATATAATTATCATACTGTTCAAGATCTTTATTTAGAAGACAAAAAGACCAAAGCTATACATCAGGAACTACCTAAAACAGAATAATAGGTAACCTCGCTATCTTTTTGAATGAGAATATTTGTTATTGCAAATTTCTTCTTAAACTACGCAAACAAAATTAAGCTGCCAGCCATTATGAACATACCAGCAATAAGACCGCCAATCGCAATGTGATGTTCTCCATATTCTTCGGCGGTCGGCAATAGCTCATCCAGAGAGATATACACCATTATCCCCGCTACTCCGGCAAAAACAATCCCCATAGTAACATCGTTAAAGAATTCTTTTAAAATAAAATAACCTAAGATTGCCCCTATCGGTTCCGAAAGTCCCGATAGAAAAGAGAGCCAGAAGGCTTTTTTACGACTTCTAGTAGCATAATATATAGGAGCTGAAACCGCAATTCCCTCTGGAATATTATGAATAGCAATCGCTACTGCTATGCTTATTCCCAAAGTTGGTTCTGTAAGCGCAGCCATAAAGGTTGCCAAACCTTCTGGAAAATTATGAATAGCAATAGCAAGCGCTGAAAAAAATCCCATTCGCATCAGTTTGGAATTGTTACCCTGTTTGCCTACTTCCAAATCACTTATATTGCTTACCTCATGAGGATTTTCATAGGAAGGAATTATCCTATCGATAAGCGCAATTATACCTATTCCAATAAAAAATGCTAACGTAGTGTAGAAATATCCCAATTGGGCACCATGAATAGCGGCTAAAGAACTCTTTGCCTTCATAAATATCTCGACAAACGAAACGTAAATCATCACACCAGCCGAAAACCCCAAAGCACCTGCTAAAAATTTAGGATCAAATTTTCTGGAAAACAAAGCCATTACACTACCAATACCGGTGGAAAGCCCAGCTAAAAGTGTTAAAGCTAAAGCAAACATTACGTTCCCTGGCTGCATATACGCTTACCTTTCTCTTTATCTTTTTGCTATTAATTTGAAGTTTCAAATTACTTTTGGGAAATCTAAATTGGCAATAAGAAAATTTAAGAGCTAACCAATATATTTTTTGAAATTTTAACCAAACTCATTAAGCCTTACAAGACAATAAGATATACGT
>JAXHUB010000108.1:0-2726 GCA_034189845.1 Candidatus Cloacimonadota bacterium
CACAATTTTGGGGCATTTACAAAGAGGTGGCATACCCAATTCTTTTGATAGGATATTAGCTACCCAGATGGGTGTGAAAGCTTTTGAATTGGTATTGAAAAAACAATATGGACAAATGGTAGCCTATCGTCATCCCAATTTGGTGTCTGTTCCTATCAAACAAGCAATAGCGAAACCAAACTTGGTTAAATTGAAGTCTGATCTTATGGAAACAGCTCGTGGGGTGGGTATAGAATTTGCTGAATAGATAAATGGAGGTTTTTGATTATGAAGCATAAGATAGCTATGCTAACAGCAGGCGGTTTAGCGCCGTGTATATCAGCATGTGTGGGTAGATTGATAAAAAAATATTCAGAACAAGTACCCGAAGCAGAGATCATTGGTTATCTGCATGGATACCAAGGCTTACTGTTGGGGAAAAGTATTAAAATTAATGACAGCATTAGGCAAAAGTGCGAAGTTTTATATGAATACGGCGGTAGTGTATTAGGGAATAGCCGAGTAAAACTTTCTAATGTAAAAGATTGTGTAAAAAAGGGATTAGTGAAACCCGGACAGAATCCTTTACATGTGGCAGCTGAACGCTTACGTAAAGATGGAGTAACGATTTTGCATACAATTGGTGGCGATGATACCAACACAACAGCCGCTCACCTTTCTGCCTACTTGGAAGAAAATGGCTATGACCTTACAGTTATTGGACTTCCCAAAACTATTGATAACGATGTTATTCCGATAAAACAAACATTGGGAGCTTTAACTGCAGCCGAACAAACAGCTATTTTTTTCGAGAATATGGTAAATGAAAATACTACAAGTCCACGACAGTTGCTTATTCACGAGGTTATGGGACGTAATTGTGGTTGGCTCACCGCTGCTTCTGCCTATGAGTTTCGCGAAAGACTAAAGAAACGAAAATTTCTTCCTGAATTTCTTTTAAATAGAGAAAGATGGGAGATAGATGCGATATATCTTCCAGAGCTACATTATGATTTTGATGAAGAAGTAGAACGGTTGTTAAAACGTATGGATGAAAACGATTGTGTAAATATATTCATTAGCGAAGGAGCTGGAGTTGAACGTATCGTGGCTCAGTTGGAAGCAGAAGGTGAAGAAATAAAACGCGATGCTTTTGGCCATGTAAGATTAGATGAAATAAACGTGGGTGAATGGTATGGAGAACGATTTGCTAAACATTTGGATGCTAAGAAAACATTGGTTCTGAAAAGTGGATATTTTGCTCGTTCAGCTGCCCCTAATAAAAAAGATCTGGATCTAATTTTTAAAACCTGCGACCAAGCAGTACAATTTGGTTTAAACGGTGAAAGCGGTGTAGTTGGCCAAGACGAAGATTATGATGGAGAGATGCGCTGTATAGAATTTGAACGGATAAAAGGTGGTAAACCTTTCGATATAACTCAGCCTTGGTTCAAGCAGATGTTAAAAGAAATTGGGCAAGCAGAAGTTGAAATGTACCCTTATGGACAGTAGATTTGGAGATAAATAATGAAGATAAAATTTAAAGATGTAAGTTCAGGAATTGTTGAAGCACGAGCAGTAATAGAATTGAAACCGGGTCTATTTTTGAATGAAGTGACTATTTTGAAAAAAAATGGAAAGTTGGAAGTGGAATTACCCCAAAAGAGCTTTAAGGGGAAAGATGGCAGAATGCATTATTTGGAAGTACTTACCTTTGCCGATGGAAACCAGGAGACATTATGGAAAATGGAAGTGAAAGAACAATTTTTAAATTGGCGGAAAAACAATAAAAAAGTACTTGTCTATGAATCTTGATGAAAAAACATATTGTAGTTAAACATATAAAGCGGCCTTTGGTTTTTTTGATTGGCGTGGAAACAGAATCTTCCCAGCATTTTAACGAATATATGCAGGAATTAGAGCAACTGGCAAAAACTGCTGAAGTCAAAGTTGCAGAAATTATTGTACAAAAATTAAAAAAACCTAAAACCGCTACTTATATTGGTACAGGTAAATTAAAGCAGATAAAGAACCGAGCCCAAAAATTAGGAGTCAATACCCTTATTTTCAACAACAATCTCTCGCCATCTCAGCAGCGTAATATTTCTGATAAAACAGGTTGCAATGTAGTAGATCGTACTGAATTAATTTTGGATATTTTTGCTAAACATGCACGTACCAAACAAGCTAAGCTACAGGTAGAATTGGCTCAGTTAGAATACAGCTATACTAAACTAAAAAATAAATGGCAGCATCTATCTCGTATTCAGGGAGGTATTGGTTTTAGAGGTCCAGGTGAGACTCAGATAGAAGTTGATAGACGCGAGATTCAGAATAAAATAGCGCTTTTAAAAAAAAAATTAGATAATATTGAAAAAATAACTGAAAGTAAACGTAAAAGACGCAAAAAATTAACATCTATCTCACTTGTTGGTTATACAAATGCGGGTAAATCTACCCTTTTTAGGAAATTAACAAAAAATGAACGCTACATAGCCGACCAGTTATTTGCAACCTTAGATTCCAAAACCAGAGCTGTTTCTGCAGAGCTCTCGGAAAAAGTATTGCTTACTGACACTATTGGTTTTATCCGTAAATTACCACATCGGTTAGTTTCCTCTTTTCATGCTACGCTATTGGATGTTTTGGAAGCAGACCTGTTGCTTCACGTTGTAGATATTTCCCAGCCCAATTCTCAGGAACTTATAAAAGCTGTAGACAGCGTTTTGCAAGAGTTAGAAATAGAA
>JAXHUB010000109.1:0-6102 GCA_034189845.1 Candidatus Cloacimonadota bacterium
GAAAAATTCTGCTGTTCCTTTTTTTTCAAAAGGTGAAATCGAACTTATGGAGTGCCAGGGGGAATAAATTCCCCCTGTTTAATTTAACCTGGGCAGGGAATGCAAAGCAATAAGCTAAATCTTTTCAAACTGGCTTTAGCCTATTGCTTTATTCCCCGCCTAAAAGACAACTAAAAGACAAGGAGAATAGATGCAACTATTTAGAAAAACATACGAAATAGCCGGAAAAACACTCACCGTAGAAACCGGCAGAATGGCAAAACAAGCTAACGGTGCAGTTTTTATAACTTATGGTGGTACCAGCCTATTGGTTACAGCCACCGCTTCTAAAGAGATTCGGGAAGGAGTCGGTTTCTTCCCACTAACAGTCGATTTCATCGAAAAAATGTATGCTTCCGGGAAAATACCTGGTGGCTTTTTTAAACGTGAAGCCAAACCATCCACTCAGGCTACTTTAAACGCCCGCCTCATCGATAGGGCGATAAGACCTCTTTTCCCAGATGGTTTTCGCAATGCAGTACAAGTGATCGTTACCGTACTTTCCTATGATAAAGATGCTGATCCTGGTAGTTTAGGAATTTTTGGTGCTTCAGCTGCCCTCTCGATTTCCGATATTCCTTTCCATGGCCCTATAGCAGGTGTTAAAGTTGGAATGGTAGACAACGAGTTGATTATAAATCCTTCCGAAGAGCAAAATTTGAAATCTAAATTAGACCTTGATGTAGCTGGCTCAGAAAATTCTATCGTTATGATAGAAGCTGGCGCTAATGAAATTTCTGAAAATGAAATCATGGAAGCTGTCTATACCGGACACGAGACTATCAAAGAGCTCATAGAAATTCAGAATGAACTGGTAGCAGCAACTGGTAAGGAAAAGAAAGAATTTGAGCTTGATATACTACCAGAAGAATTTTTGAAAAAGGTAGAAACAGATTATGGTGAAGAGATAAAAAAAGCAGCCAACATTCAAGGTAAACTGGAACGCCAAGAAGCTATTGATGCCATAAATGAAAAAGCTCTGGAAAAATATCTGGAAGAAGATTGCGAAGAAGTGTTCGAAGAAAACGAAAAACACTATAAAACAGCTCTCGACACCGCTTTCAAACAAAGTGTCCGAGATGCTATTTTATACAATCATCATCGAGCAGACGGCAGAAGTTTAGACGATATTCGTCCTATAACCTGCGAAATTGATATTTTACCTAAAGTACATGGATCTGCTCTGTTCACTCGCGGTGAAACCCAATCTTTGGCTACCGTAACCCTGGGAACAGGCTCTGATGAACAGATCATCGATAACTTGGCAGAAGAATACAAGAAAAATTACTACCTGCATTACAACTTTCCACCCTTTAGTGTAGGGGAAACTGGTTTTATGAGAGGCCCTGGCCGTAGAGAACTCGGGCACGGTGCTTTAGCTGAAAGAGCTTTAAATGCTGTAATGCCAGAAGAAGGTAGTTTCCCGTATACCATACGCGTTGTTTCAGAAATATTGGAATCTAACGGTTCCTCTTCTATGGCAACTGTTTGTAGCGGAACCTTGGCCTTAATGGCAGCAGGTGTTCCTATAAAAAAGCCAGTTGCTGGTATCGCCAATGGACTTATTATGAAAGACGACAATTTTGTTGTTCTTACCGATATTATGGGTTTAGAAGACCATTTGGGGGACATGGATTTCAAGGTAACCGGCACCAAAGATGGAATAACTGCCATGCAAATGGATATAAAAATAGAAGGAATTACCAAAGAAATTATGGGCATTGCTTTAGAAAAAGCAAAAGCTGCACGCATGTTTATTTTAGATAAAATTATTGAGGTAATACCTGAACCACGAGCTGAACTTTCTGATTATGCTCCAAGAATCGAAACAATAAAAGTTGATCCTGATAAAATTGGTGGCATTATCGGTTCCGGTGGTAAAATTATCAAAAATATCATAGAAGAATCAGGAGCAGAAGTCAATATAGATGATGATGGCACTGTTTCCGTTTCTGCCCCCGATAAACCTTCTATAGATAAAGCTATGAAAATGATAAAAAATATTGTAGAAGATCCCGAAGTTAATAAAGTTTACGAAGGTGAAGTCTACAGAATCGAACCTTTTGGTGCATTCGTTAAATTTATGGGTGGTGCTAAAGACGGCTTGGTTCACATCTCTCAACTACACAAAGCCCATATCAATGATGTAACCGATATGGTTAAAATAGGTGATAAAGTCTATGTAAAATTCCTAGGTTACGACCGTGGAAAAGTACGCCTTTCAATGAAGGGTGTTAAGGGCAATCCGGAACCGCAAAATATTGGAAAATCTCCCGATAGTTCGCACTCAAGTTCAAGAAACAGTCATCACGATAGAAAGAATAGAGATAATAGACATCACCGACATTAGGAAATTTGCTATGGAAAAATATCTAATAAAAGATATAAACTTTGCTGATTATGGACGAAAAGAGATTAAGCTAGCTGAAGCTGAAATGCCTGGGTTAATTACTTTAAGAAATAAGTACGCCAAAAAGAAACCTCTGGCAGGTGCCCGCATAACGGGTAGCCTGCATATGACTGTACAGACTGCTGTTCTTATTGAAACCCTTACTTTACTAGGTGCCGATGTTCGCTGGGCTAGCTGTAATATTTTCTCAACACAAGACCATGCTGCAGCTGCTATTGCCAAAAAATCAATCCCAGTATTTGCATGGAAGGGTGAAACTCTGAAAGAGTATTGGCAGTGTACTAAAAAAGCTTTAGCATTCGGTACAGTTGAAGGTCCACATCTCATAGTAGATGACGGTGGAGATGCCACCTTGATGGTTCACGAGGGCTACAAGTTGGAAGAAGAATATGCCCGCACAGGAATGCTTCCAAAAATTACTACTGAAAACAAAGAATTTGCTTTACTCCAGCAAACTATTCTTGAAGATATGGAAGAACTACCGCAAAAATGGCATAAAATAGTGAAAAATTTACATGGTATTTCGGAAGAAACTACTACAGGAGTACACAGACTTTACCAAATGCTAGCCGAAAATAAACTCTTAGCCCCTGCTATAAATGTGA
Organism: Candidatus Cloacimonadota bacterium; assembly: GCA_034189845.1. Taxonomy (GTDB): domain Bacteria; phylum Cloacimonadota; class Cloacimonadia; order Cloacimonadales; family TCS61; genus JASUTE01. Next base: position 3,055 of record JAXHUB010000109.1, read on the forward strand.
ATGACTCTGTTACAAAATCCAAATTCGATAACCTGTATGGTTGTCGCGAATCTTTAGCAGATGGCATAAAACGAGCTACCGATATAATGATAGCCGGCAAAGTAGTTGTAATTTGCGGTTACGGTGATGTGGGGAAAGGCTGTACTCAATCGATGCGCGGCTTGGGCGCCCGGGTGCTGGTAACCGAAATTGATCCTATTTGTGCTCTGCAGGCTGCAATGGAAGGTTTCGAAGTTACCACTTTAGAAGAAGCTCTTACTGAAGGCGATATCTTCGTTACCGCCACCGGTAATAAAGACGTTATAAAAGTTGAACACATGCTAAACATGAAAGATAAAGCAATAGTTTGTAACATCGGCCATTTCGATAACGAAATCCAAGTGGAAAAATTATGTAATACAGCTGGTGTAAAAAAAATAAACATAAAACCCCAGGTAGACCAGATCTATCTTCCTAACCAAAAATCGATAATTCTGCTTTCGGAAGGAAGATTGGTAAATTTAGGAAATGCTACCGGACACCCAAGTTTTGTGATGAGCAATTCATTTACAAATCAGGTTTTAGCGCAGATCGATCTGTGGCAAAACAAGCATGAAAATAAAGTCTATCGTCTTCCTAAAAAACTGGATGAAGAGGTTGCCAGATTACATCTGCAAAAATTAGGCGTAAAGCTAACAAGGCTAAGTAAGGAACAGGCAGATTACATTGGTGTAAACCCTGAAGGCCCATATAAACCAGAACATTATCATTATTAATATAAAATTGTGAGGAGAAACTATGTCATTAATTACAAAGATTAAAGAAAAGAAAGCTGTGGTAGGAGTAGTAGGATTAGGATATGTAGGATTACCAATGGCAGTAACAGTAGCACGCAAAGGATTCAAAGTTATAGGTGTAGACGTTAGTCAATATGCAGTAGAACATGTAAATGCTGGGGAGAACTATATTGGTGATGTTAATGACAAAGAGTTAACTGAATTAGTAGAAAAAGGTGAACTCAAAGCCTCAATGGATTATTCTGTTATGAAAGAAGCCGATGTTATCATGGTAGCAGTTCCCACCCCATTAGATAAATATCAACAACCAGATTCCAGCTACGTAAAAGCCTCAGTAGATTCCTTATCAGAAAATGTTTCCAAAGATACGCTGGTTATTTTGGAAAGTACAACCTATCCCGGAACCACAGAAGAGATCGTAGCCCCTGCTTTCCAAAATAAAGGCTTTAGAATTGGAAAAGATATTTTTATAGTATTCTCCCCAGAACGCGTTGATCCTGGCAATAAAACTTATAAAACTCATAATACTCCAAAAGTAGTAGGCGGTGTTACCCAAAAATGTAACGAAATCTCAGAAATTTTTTATAAAACCATTTTAGACGCACCCATTCATATGGTTTCTTCTCCAGCTATTGCTGAAATGGAAAAAATTTATGAAAACACTTTTCGAAATATAAATATAGCCTTGGCAAACGAAATGACAATTTTATGTGAAAAGATGGACTTGGATGTGTGGGAAGTGATAGAGGCAGCTAAAACAAAACCCTATGGGTTTATGGCTTTCTATCCTGGTCCCGGCATTGGTGGACACTGTATTCCACTAGATCCTTTTTATCTAACTTGGAAAGCACGCGAATATGGTTATCATACCAGGTTAATTGAACTGGCCGGTGAGATCAACAATGACATGCCAGGATTTGTAGTTACCAAAGCCGCTAAACTTTTAAACAATCAAAAAAAAACACTTTCTACGGCTAAAATTTTACTATTAGGTGCTGCCTACAAAAAAGACATCGAAGATATGCGCGAATCTCCAATCCATCACATCATGAAAATATTGGAAGAGAACAAAGCTAATTTCGACTACAATGATCCTCATATTCCCAGCTTCAAAAGTGAATTAACAGGAAAGGAATATCATTCTGTTAAATTAGAAAATATTGGTGACTATGATCTGGTTATTATCTTAACCAATCACAGCAGTTACGATTACCCAGATATCTTAGATAAATCTAGATTAGTTTTGGATACCAGATTAGCCTGTAATGGTCTTAAAGCAAAAAATTTATTTAGAATGTAAATTAGATGGGAGCACTTACTGTTCCCTTTTTAATTATGGCTACTCATAAACCTGTAGAAATAGAAGAATTGTATGGTTCTTTAAATATTGTGGAACCTAAAAACCGTTGGTATGTTATTCATTCCAAACCACGCTGTGAAAAAAAATTGGCTGAATTCGCTCAAAAATACAAAATTTGCTATTATCTGCCCCTGCGGGAAAGTACCAGACATTATAAATACCGAAAAATTATCTTTACAAAGCCGCTTTTCCCCAGCTATGTGTTTATAAAATGCAACTTTGATCAAAAAGAATTTCTCTATCGTTCTGGCTGTATAGTAAAAATTTTGGAAGTTATAGACCAAAAAGAATTCATTGAAGACCTCAAGCAAATATACAAAGGTAAAGAAAAAGGCGCTGAATTGAAACCTAGCCAATATCTTGCCAATGGACAAAAAGTAAAAATCGTAAAAGGACCATTTATAGGCTTGACAGGAGTTGTAAAAAAACATAGAATAGTTAAGGAAGTTATTTTGCAGGTAAATATGTTAAGACAAGGTGTCTCGGTTCAAGTTGAACCTGATCAGGTGAAAATACTATAAATATCAAAAACAATTAATGAAATTTTATTTTTTTCAAACTAAGGAGTTCCTATGGATAAATTCGAGGAAATAAAAAATACAAAATTCCCCAATATCCCTAAAAAGAAAATTTTGCGCTGGGTTATAATTATTGCTATAGCAGTTTTTATTATTACAGGATTGTACACAGTAAACCCGGAAGAAGTTGGAGTTATTCAAAGATTTGGCAAGTATCTAAAAACTACTGACCCAGGATTACACTTCAAGATTCCCTTTGGAATAGACAAGCTAACCAAAGTTCCTATTAAGCAAATCAAAAAAGAAGAATTTGGCTTCAGAACAATTCAGGCTGGTGTGAAATCGAAGTTTTCATCTCGCGATTATTCTGAAGAATCTTTGATGCTAACGGGAG
>JAXHUB010000011.1:0-9258 GCA_034189845.1 Candidatus Cloacimonadota bacterium
CTATTTTCATATAACTCCAATTATTTCATTATCACCTTTTTCATGAAATCATCCAGCTTTATATCTGGTGCCATCTCGCCAATTCCATTCAGAATTTCCAGAATATGAGGAAAAGCAATAGTAAAATGAACCTTTTTCTCTTCTCCATTCTCTTCATAAGTAAGTGTAGCATACCTATTTTTGTTGCTATGTGCTTGTAGTTTTTTTATATCTTGCCAATTTATTTTAATTGCTTTTTTACCCAAAAAGCCAAAGATCAACTTGTCTTTGGTAAACTTAACTGAATTTAAACTAATCAGGTTTTTTATTACTGAATTCAATGCTAAGAATAAAATAACAAAGGGAATTATTTTGTAGAATAAGGATGCTTCGGCATTTATTTTGTTGAAAATTATCCAAATAGCATAAACCATGGCGAATATTCCAAAGATAAAGGTAAACCAACGTACAAATGGACTCATTTTATATTTTTGGGGAAGTTTGTTTATAAAAACTTTTTTTTCACTCATTATTAGCCTCACTTTTGTAATTTATTAGTTCTTGCAAAACAGATGCCGGAGCCGAAAAATTTTTTAAAGCTTCATCTGCCATAAAACCATGAAAATCGCTACCGCCAGTGCGTATCAATTTATTTTCTAAAGCCATTTTGTTATATCTTTGTTTCTCTGTTTGAGTACATTTATAATAAAATACCTCTAATCCGTCAATTCCCATTTCGATAATATCTCTGACAATATTATCATCTTTTATAAGATGTGGATGTGCTAATACTGCTACACCTCCAGCCTGTTGTATCTTTTGGATGATCTTGCCAGTTTTATAAGTTAATTTAGGTACAAACGCTTTCCCATCATCTCCCAAATATTTATCGAATATTTCCTGGGGATGACTGAAATATCCCTTTTCCATTAATACTCGGGCAATGTGAGGTCTTCCGATAAGATTTCTTTCCCCCGCTACTTTTTTTATTTCATCAATGTTTATATTTAAACCATGATTTTCCAATTTTTTTATAATTCTTCGTGCCCTTACAAATCTACCTTTATATATTTTATGCAGTAATTTTTTCATCCTTTTGTTTTGCAGATCGAAATTATAAGCCAAAATATGAATATCTCGCTTTTTATACTCACTACTAATTTCAACTCCAGGAATAAGCTCAATGTTCTTTTCTGCAGCAAGTGTAAAAGCAGTATCATAAGCTTCAGTAGTGTCATGGTCGGTTATAGAAATGATAGTATAGCCGTTTTTGTAAGCTCTTGTTAAAACTTCTTCTGTACTGTAAATGCCATCGGAACAATTTGTATGAATATGAAGATCAATTTTTCCCATTATTTTCCTTTTATTTTTTTATGTCAGAAATCTTTTTGCAAAAGAATTGTAAAGAAAAGTTGTTAGAATCATAAAACTATTTTCTCTACATTCAAATGCATAATTACTTATTTTTGTGCAAAATACAAGCCACCTTTTCTCTTGTGCTAAGGTTATTTATTATATCTGTTTTCATATTTATTGGGCAATTGCTTTTTAAAAAGAGAAATTCTCTGCAATATTTTTATTTACAACAAATCTTGGTAATATTATTTTATAAAATAAATATAGAAAATTGGAGTAAAAATGTCCAAAAAGAAAAACATAAAATGTAGAAGCTGTGGTAAAAAAGTCAGCATTAATGCCAAGCGTTGCCACAACTGCGGAACATTATTAAAAATACCATTAGCAGGAAACATAATAATAATAGCCTTATTGGCGTTCATTGTATTGTTTATTCTATTAGCAATTATTCAACCTTAGGAGTAAAAAATGAAAAAGAAATTATATTTAGGAATCTTTTTAGTAATCATCGGTATCTTCATGCTTCTTTCTAATTATTTAAAAATAGATATCAGAAACTATTTCCTTTTAATTATGGGAATTGTTTTTATAATAGCTTATCTTTTCCGAAAAAATTATGGTTTTCTAATTCCAGGCTGCATTCTATTGGGGATAGCGCTAGGAACTATTTTTGGTGCAGAAACTATTGGAATAGGTGTGGGTTTTGCTGCTATCTATATAATTCATAAATTATATGCAAGAATTTCCCATTGGTGGCCACTTATCCCAGCAGTCATTTTCTTAGTAATAAGCTTTCAAGAACAAGAACTAATAGGTACAATTTCTGCAGCAGTATTTTGGGGAATAGTTTTGATTATAGTAGGATTGTTTATTTTAATTAAGAAAAACAAAGATGTTAACGACCAATGAGATAATTGATAGCTGTCCCAAATTTCCCTGCCGACTTACAAAATTCCAAGCTGATATTCTGAAAAGAGATTTTATTTTGAATGAAGATGAAATACAGAAGCAACCAGACCAAAAAACTTTGCTTTACAAATATTACTATGCATACAATGCAAAGCAATATATGCTATTGGAAGAATTTTTATTCCGAGATAACGAGACTGTTCTAGATATCAACAGAGCCATTGGCAGAAATTATTATCTTTGCATTGTCGATTAATCAATATGCAAAAAATTATAAAATCGTTGACAGTAAAAGCTTAGAAAAAAATATTGCGACGATTAGATATAATGTGTTTAAAAATAGGAGATATAACATGAAAAAAGGAATTCATCCCAAGTATAACAAGGTAACAGTAAAATGCGCTTGTGGAAATACTTTCGAAACCCGTTCCACAGCAGATAATTTAACAGTTCAAATTTGTTCAGAATGTCATCCGTTTTATACCGGAAAACAAAGAACTTTGGAAAAAGCTGGTCGTGTAGAAAAATTTAAGAAAAAATATAGCAAGAATAATAAAAAATAACCATTTTTAAATTGCGCACCACAACTGAACATTTTCAGGTTTGTGGTGCGCTTTTTTTAGGAGAATATTCATGGACGAGAAAAAAATTCAGGTTGGTGGACAAGCTGTTATAGAAGGTGTAATGATGCGTGGTCCCAAATATCTGGCAACCGCTATACGCCGCAAAGATAAATCTATAGAAGTAAAAAAAGAGAAGTTTACCAGTATTACCCAAAAAGTTAAATTTTTCGGGCTTCCTATTATTCGCGGTTTTGTTTCATTAATAGAGATGTTGATTATTGGTATAAAAACTTTGAACTTCTCTGCTCAGCGCGCTGAAATTGATTGGCAAGAAGAATCAAATAAAAAAATCAAAGAAAAATCAAAATTCAGAAGACAGGCAGAAGACGTTTTGGGTTATGCATTAGCTTTTGGACTTGCTTTTCTTCTGTTTGTTTATCTTCCTTATCAGCTGGCAAGCTGGTTAAATTTAAGTAAGGACAATCTCTACTTTAACCTCTTTGCGGGTGTCATTCGTATAATTTTCTTTGTCGTGTACATCTGGCTAATTAGCTATATGAAGGATGTAAAGCGCTTGTTTCAATATCATGGAGCAGAACACAAATCTGTTTTTGCTTACGAAAACAAAGTGGAACTTACTCCCTCCGAAATAGAAAATTTTTCTACCTTACATCCTCGTTGTGGAACCAGTTTTATTTTCTTTGTACTGCTCGTTTCTATTATCGTGTTTTCTGCTGTAGATACTTTAGTGGCATATTATTGGCAAACCCCATCTCTTCCGCTTCGTATAGCCTATCATCTTGTATTTTTAACTCCGTTAATTTCTGGGATTTCCTACGAAATTTTGAAATTATCTGGAAAGAATATAAACCATCCTCTGGTGAAATTAATGACAGCACCCGGTTTAGCTTTGCAAAAAATTACTACCCAAAAACCTGATCACGAACAGATAGAGACAGCTGTTATTGCTATGAAATGCGCTCTTGAGATGGAAATACCGCCATCTATTAAGTTCATTAAGGATGAGTAAATGGAAACTATACCCGAAGACAAAATAAACGAACTGAAAACTGAATACGAAAAACTAAAAGCAGATATTTACGATCCGACAAAAATGAGTGATCGTAGATACTATGGAAAAATTTCTCGCCGTTATAAAGAATTGGAAGAAATTTTTCAAACCTATCAAAAAGTAAAAAACTTGGAAAAGGATATCAAAGGTGATAAAGAGATTATTGCTAACAGCAAGGAAGTAGAACTGAAGGAATTAGCTCGATTGGAAATGGATGAACTGCAGCAAAAATATATCCAAGAGTTGGAAAAATTAAAGGAACAACTTGTGCCCAAAGACCCCAATGATGGTAAGGATGCAATTATAGAAATAAGAGCAGGAACAGGCGGAGACGAAGCTGCTCTCTTTGCTGCCGACCTTTACAGAATGTATTCCTATTTTGCAGAAAAAAATAATTGGAAACATAAAGTTATTTCTGCCAATCCTACCGGCCAAGGAGGTTATAAAGAGATAATTTTTTCTCTCTCTGGAAAAAACGTATATGGTACAATGCGTTTTGAAAGTGGAGTTCACCGTGTTCAAAGAGTTCCCGAAACAGAATCTCAAGGAAGAGTGCACACCTCGGCTGTTAGTGTAGCAGTATTGCCAGAAGCAGAAGACATCGATATCGAGATAAATCCCAACGACTTGAAAATTGATGTTTACCGATCCTCCGGTCATGGCGGACAAAGCGTAAACACAACTGATTCTGCTGTTCGCATAACCCATATCCCAACCGGCATGGTGGTAACCTGTCAAGATGAAAAATCTCAATTAAAAAATAAAAATAAAGCTTTAAAAGTACTGCGCTCACGTCTTTTAGACAAAGAAATATCCAAACAGGAAACGGAAATCGCCCAAAAAAGAAAATCTCAGGTCGGTACTGGTGACAGAAGTGCAAAAATAAGAACCTACAATTTTCCACAAACTCGTGTTACTGATCATAGAATTAATTTGACATCTTATAAATTAGATAACATTCTGGCAGGCGAATTAGATGAATTTATCGAAAATCTTAAATTGGCTCATAAAAATGAGATTGTGAATAACTAATATGGGGTTTATAGTACCAATAATTATCTTTTTTTTTATTTTAGCTGCCTTTTTTTCAGGTATGGAAACTGGACTAATCTCTCTGGGACAGCTAAACCCTCAAAAAGAACCTAAAAGCTCACAAAAAATAATTTCTAATGTAAATAAACAGGTAAATAAATTTTTCGCTACTACCTTTATTGGCACTAATCTATCACTTATTATTATAACTTCTCTTAGTATTGTTTTCTTTTCTCCAAATTTAAAATTGAAAAACGAGATCTTCATTTTAATATTAGCAGGATTTATTCTTATTTTTACTGAAATTATTCCCAAAGCCTTATACCGCGATAATGCACAAAAAATGGTGAATAAATCAATACCGCTCATTAGTGTTTTTGCTTTTATTTTCAAGCCTTTTTTAGGAATTATCAACATACTTGACAGCACCCTATCAAAAATTTTTCATCTTCCCAACCATAGAAATTTACAGAACATTACCAAAGAAGACCTTTCCTACATGCTATCTCAAACAGAAAAAGATGGACAATTGCAGGGAAATCAGCGTGAAATGCTGGAAGAAGCTTTGGAATTTAAAGAATTAAAAGCAGAAAATGTGATGATCCATCGCACCGAGATCGTTGCCCTTCCACAGGATATGCCTGTTAAAGATATATTAGCTTTAGCCAAAAAGAAGGGATTCACTCGTTTTCCTGTTTTTAATGAAGATTTAGATAACATCATTGGGATATTAATTATCTACGATATTATGAAAAAATCAAAGTTGGATGGTCTTTCTGCTATCGATTTTGTTCGGGAAGCTTATTTCGCACCGGAAAGTATCGATGTTACCACCCTTCTTACAGAAATGCAAACCTACAAAAAGAGCATGGTTATCATAGTCGATTCTTTTGGTGGTACTTCCGGAATAGTTACTATTGAAGATATATTGGAAGAAATCGTTGGTGAAATAGAAGATGAATACGACAATTCCACTCAAGAAGTCGAAATAATCGATGATTTTACCTATCGTGTGCAAGGATATGTAGAAATAGATTTTCTAAACGATGAATACCAGCTCAATATTCCCGAAGGTAATTACGAAACAATTGCTGGGCTCATTATCGATCGTTTAGCTCGCATTCCCAGTCCAGGCACAACTATTACTGCCGGTGATTGGGAATTAAAAATACTGCAAGGAACTGATAAAAAAATACTTTCAGTGAGAATAAAAAAAATTCGCAAAGAAAACTATGATAAAAGCTATTAGGACTAATCTATTAAACCCTCTCTCTCCTTATAAAACACATTTTATGCCAAATGTTTTCATCTCTTTTGAAAATGATATTATCGTTTCTATCTCTTCTAAAAAACCGCAACACAACTGGCAAGATCTAACTCATACAATTTGCTTACCAGGGCTTATCGATGCCCACGTACATCTTTCCCAATATAATGCCAAAGGCAAGCACAGTAGCGGACTGCTAGAGTGGTTAAATACCTATATCTTTATAGAAGAAAAACGCTCACAGCACGAAACATATGCCCACCAGATTTCAGAGCATTTCTTCCGAGAAACTTTTGCTTATGGTACTACAACTACTGTTATCTACACAGCTCCTTATTTCCAAGCATGCAATATAGCTTTTGAAACTGCCACAAAATTGGGAGCTCGTTCTATGATAGGTAAAACTATGATGGATAGAAACAGTCCCGATTATCTGCAGGAAACAACCCAAAAGTCTCTTAAAGAAAGCTTCCAACTTTGCGAAAAATGGCATCAAAGCACACCACTCCTCGACTATATTTTTTCTCCCAGATTTGCACCAGTTTGCTCTCCTACCCTTATGCAGGAAGTAGGGAAATACGCCCACAAAAATAATATTTTTATCCAAACTCATCTTTCCGAGAATACTAGTGAGATAAAATGGGTAACTGAACTTTTTCCCGAAGCAAATTCCTATACTGATGTATATGCACGCAATAACCTGCTCTATGAAAATACTATTTTAGGACATGTTATTCATATTTCGGAAACCGAATTGGAGCTTATAAAAAAATACAACAGTAAAATTGCACATTGCCCAGATTCTAATTTTTTCCTTAAAAGTGGAACCTTCCCTTACGAAAAAATATTGGATAAAGGCATAAAATTTGCCTTAGCAAGCGATGTTGGCGCGGGCAGTAGCCTTTCTATGTTGAATGTTATGAAGATGGCTAATTATCGACAAGAAAAATATATTGTATCCCCTTCGGAAGCACTTTATTATGCTACTTTAGGAGCCGCAGAGATTATCGGAAAAAAAGATGAAATTGGCTCGATAGAAGTAGGTAAACAGGCCGATCTTGCCTTTTTCCAAACCCAAAATTTACAAGAAAAAGATGAAATTTTATCGGAATTGCTCTATCTTTCCAGCGATAAAATTGCTGAACAAACTATTATAGCCGGCAAAACTGTGCATCAGAAAAACTCTACCAAATAGTTAAAAACTAACACTTAGACCAGCCACAGCTGTGGCATTTCAAACAACCCTCCGAATGATCGATAGGACTACCACAATCAGGACAAATCCCGCTTAACTTTCCACTGCTTGCCTTCGTGGTGGCACCTTGTTTTGAATATCCATTCAGCTTCTCAATATCACTTAAAGCATCTTTTTCTATTTGCAAAAACTTCTCTAAAGAGCGAGCTATACCATCGGCACAAGAAGTTATCATCTCACCTTTGTGCCACATTGGTGATGGACAGCGTATTCCACGCAGCTGTCTGCTAATTGAATCCACACTTACATTAGAGCGCAAACACAAGGAAATTAACCTCCCTACAGCCTCTAATTGCGCCGAAGCACAACCACCTACTTTGCCCATTTGAGTAAAAACCTCACATGCTCCTTTCTCATCAGAATTTACAGTTACATATAGATGTCCACAACCGGTCTCTATTTTCTGTGTTATTCCACTTGTAATCTCTGGTCGTTGGCGCGGATTAACCCGTGCTTCTGTTTGTTTTTCTTTATTTCTTTCTTTTCCCACATTCAACACTTGGTTCTCACGGCTACCATCTCGATACACTGTTACACCCTTACAGCCAGATTCATAAGCCAGTTCATAAGACATCCGAATATCTTCTTTAGTTGCCAGGCGCGGAAAATTAATTGTTTTGGAAACGGCATTATCTACATACTTTTGAAAAGCCGCCTGCATACGTATATGCCACTCTGGTAAAATATCATGGGAAGTCACAAAAATATCCTTGATGTTTGCTGGAATTTCTTCTATCTCTTTCAAACTACCGCTATCCGATACTGTTTTCATCAAATCTTCTGAATAAATCCCCTCTTCTCGTAAGCTTTCTTCGAAATATGGATTCACATATAACAGGTCATCATCATCCATAACATGTTTTACAAAAACCAACGAAAATTGCGGTTCTATACCACTGGAAGTATTAGCTATCATGCTTATTGTACCGGTGGGAGCAATTGTGGTAGTAGTGGCATTACGAATACCATTTTCCTTAATCTCAGATATCAGTTCTTCCCAATCAAGTTTACCTTGTCGCTGTAAATCACCTGTGGCATAAATACTTTTATCAAAATTTGGAAAACTTCCCTTCTCTTTAGCCAGCTTCATAGAATATTTTTTGGAATGATAATCGATAAATTCCATCACTTGGGCTGCTAATTCTATTGCTGGTTTGCTATTGTATGCTATTTTTAGTTGGAACAGCAAATCTGCCCAGCCCATTACACCCAATCCTATTTTCCGATTTGCTTTTACCATTTTATCTATCTCTGGTAAAGGGAATTTGGACTGCTCGATAACATTATCCAAAAAATCTACACTATAGCAAACCACATCTCTAAGTTTCTCCCAATTAACTTTACCAGCTTCTACCATAGTTGCCAAATTAATAGAACCTAAATTACAAGCTTCATTAGGAAGTAGAGGCTGTTCACCACAAGGATTAGTACTTTCTATTTTGCCAACCTTCGGGGTAGGATTGTATTGATTCAGCCTATCCAGGAACACAATTCCTGGCTCTCCGTTTTTGTGCGCCATTTCCACTATCAAACTGAAAACTTCGCGTGCTGAAAGCTTATCAACCACTTCTTTTGTATGTGGTGAAATAAGTTCATATTCTTCGTCTTTATAAAAAGCATCCATGAATCCATCGGTTATTCCCACACTAATATTGAAATTAGTTAATTGAGTTGGATCTTCTTTGCAGGTGATAAATTCTAAGATTTGAGGATGATCAATATTCAAAATTGCCATATTAGCTCCACGGCGAGTACCACCTTGCTTTACAGCATCGGTAGCAGCATTGAATACCTTTAAAAAAGAAATTGGCCCACTGGATACTCC
>JAXHUB010000110.1:0-2260 GCA_034189845.1 Candidatus Cloacimonadota bacterium
AAAACTTGTTTCTGACTCTCATTTCTAGTCTCTACCGCTTGCAGTACTTTAGCGTCAAAATTGTTTTGTTCAGACATCTTAATAAGAGCTTTTACATCTTTTGGGAAGCAGCTACCGCCATAGCCTACCCCTGGGTAGATGAAGTAATAGCCTATTCTTCTATCAGAGCCAATGCCCTTGCGAACTTCGTTAACATCGGCGCCCATTAGCTCGCATAGGTTAGCTATTTCATTCATGAAAGATATCTTGGTAGCCAGCATAGCATTGGCAGTGTATTTAGTCATTTCCGCAGAGCGGATAGACATGATGAGCAATTTGTCTTGGCTGCGCGCAAAAGGAGCATACAACTCACGCATAATTTCAGCTACTTTGGTGCTGTTTGTTCCTACTACCACACGATCGGGTTTCATAGAATCATTAATGGCGTCGCCTTCTTTTAAAAATTCTGGGTTAGAAACCACATCGAAATCGTAATCTACATTTCTTTCTTTCAGAACATTATTTACAGTTTCCGTTACTTTATCGGCAGTTCCAACTGGGACAGTAGATTTATCTACCACAATTTTATAACCATCCATATAGGCAGCAATATCTTTAGCTACTGCCAATACATACTGCAAATCTGCTGAGCCGTCTTCACCTGGTGGTGTACCTACAGCTATGAAAAGAATATCTGAATTTTCCACCGCTTTTTTTATATCAGTGGTAAAATTCAAACGTTTTTGTTGGTGATTTCTTTTTACCATTTCTTCCAAGCCTGGTTCCCAAATGGGTATCCCACCATTGTTTAAAATTTCGATCTTTTTAGAATCGTTATCAACGCAAATTACGTCGTTGCCCATCTCTGCGAAGCAGGTTCCGGTTACTAAACCAACATATCCGGTTCCAATTACAGCTAACTTCATCTTTTATAACCTCACTTATCTATTTTTTTTAGGAATTTATAATATTCGCTATCTGTCCCCATAATAAGTGTGTTTTTATTATTGATAGTCTGTTTGTAAGTTTCTAAAGTTTTTTGGAATTCATAGAAATCGGGATCTTTGTTGTAAGCATTAGCGTAGACTTGAATAGCTTCGGCATCAGCTTTACCCTTTATTTCTTGAGCTGTTCGGTAAGCTTCAGATTCTATTTCATCCAATTCACGGCGCATTTTCCCTAAAATTTCTGCTGCTCTTCCTTCACCTTCTGAACGATATCTGGCTGCTATCTTTTTTCTTTCCGAAATCATTCTATCATAAACTTTCTCTCTAACTTCATTTACATAGTTAACTCGTTTTATCTGAATATCCACTAGTTTAATTCCGTATTTTTCTATCTGAGGCGTGGAAAGTGATTGAATAGTATCGGCTATATTACTGCGGCCAACTGTTACTATTTCTTTCTTGATTTCTTCCAAGGTGCTTTCTTCGTATTCTAAGGTAAAGCTCATATCTCTGTTTGTATCTCTTACGATATCTATAAGTTTGTTAGAACTTATAACATCACGAGTAGTACCGCTAATGATGTCGTCTAAACGACTATGAGCAGCAGTTTCTGTTCGGGTGCTTTCGTAAAATTTTAACGGATTATTTATTTGCCAGCGAGCAAAAGTATCCAACCAGATATACCTCTTATCGGAAGTGGGAATCTGCTGTGGAGTACCGTCCCATTCAAGAGTTCTTTTTTCAAAGAAGTGTACCTTTTGAATAAAGGGGATCTTGATATGCAACCCGGCATTACCTATTCCGTCTCCTATGGGTTTTCCGAATTGAGTTATGATAACCTGTTGAGATTCATCTATTATATAAAATGCGTTAATTATGACGATGAGTGCTACTACAATGATTATAAGCCATTTTTTGTAATCCATTATTTCTCCCTTCCCAGGTCTAATAGAGGTAAAATACCTTTTTGGTCTTCATCCACCAAATAAACTTTTTCTACTTTTGGTAGAACTTCCTGCAGTGTTTCTAAGTACATGCGTTTTTTAGTAACAGATTTAGCTGTTCTGTAATTATTCCACACCTCTATAAATTTTCTGGCATCACCTTGAGCTCGATTTACTCGGTTAACAGCGTAACCTTCGGCTTCTTCGATAGTTCGTTTGGCCTTACCTTTGGCTTCTGGAATTACTTGATTGTATTTTTGCCAAGCATCATTGGTAATTTTTTCTTTTTCCTGTTTGGCAGAATTCACTTCGTTGAAAGCTGGTTTTACCTTGTCTGGGGGATTAACGTTTTGCAGTTTTATAGTAATGATCTCAATACCTGCTTCATAT
>JAXHUB010000111.1:0-4883 GCA_034189845.1 Candidatus Cloacimonadota bacterium
TGTTAGGTGTACGTCAAGGTGATACTGTTTGGGGCGACTATGATAACGATGGTGATTTGGATATCTTCATGAATGGTATCTATCGTAACGATTGGTGGCTTTCCTACATGTATATTAACGATGGCAATGATAATTTCACCTTTGCCGATAGTCTTACAGTCCCGGCCCTTAAATATTCCGATATTGCTCTTGGTGACTACGATAATGACAATGATGTTGATTTCTATATTGCCGGACGTTACGACTATCAAGATTATTGGGCAGTATTATTCGAAAATAAGATGGAACCGACTAATACTGCACCACAAGAGCCTGGTATTCCCACTATTGATGTTTGGGATAATGAGGTAACCATAAGCTGGGAAGCAGGTTCCGATTCTGAAACATCTACCCCAGGGCTTACTTATAACTTGCGTATAGGAACTGAACAAGGTGCTCAGGATGTTTTTTCCTCTATGGCAGATCCACAAACGGGGATGCGCCTGCTAACAGATTTTGGTAATTGTGAAAATAGTACCAATTTCTATCTGCCCTATTTAGAAGATGGAACCTATTATATTGCTGTTCAGACTATAGATAACAGCTTCATAGGCTCCGATTTCACAGATGAAGTTAGTTTTGAAGTAGGTGAAACTAGTACAGATAATAATGGTGTTCCAGCTGTAACTGACCTAAAAGGTAATTATCCCAATCCATTCAACCCGGAAACGAAGATAAGATTCAGCTTAGCCCAAGACTACAAAAATGTACAACTGGTAGTTTACAATATGAAGGGGCAAAGAATCAAAACTCTGGTAAATAAAAGTATGAAAGCTGGTAATCATGATTTTGTATGGAATGGAAGAGATTCCAATAATAATAAAGTAAGTAGCGGTATTTATTTATATTGCCTAAAAACTAAAGATTACATTTCCTCCCACAAAATGATCCTTCTGAAATAGGAGCAAAACCCTTCACAAAAGGGCGGCCTCCCCTGGTCGCCTTTTTTATTTCCATTAAAAGCTTGACTTGTCAACCTGACAAATGCATATAAAACTTATTTGAAATCACAGGAGGTTTATTTCATGCGAACTGTATTCTCTGGGAAAAATATCGCAATGGAAGCCGATGTAGAAAATTATCTGAATAGGATAAGCGACTCTTCTCTTATTTTTGTAGAAGGGATAAAAGCATATCTCAGTAACAAAAGAGTTAAATTTGAAGAGTATTATCAGGAAATACGGAAGGTGGAATCGCAGGCTGATGAAATTCGTAGAGATATTAAACAAAAACTATATACCTATATGCTTATTCCTGAATCGCGCGGAGATGTTTTGGGACTTTTGGAAACCTTAGATGACGTGGTGGATATGTCAGAAAAAGTTTTAGAACAATTTTCTATAGAAAAACCTGTGATCATACCAGAATTAATTGATTATTTTTGGGAAATTACAGAATTATCTTCCAAATGTGTTGAGCAGTTGGTAAAGGCAGCGCGTGCCTTTTTTAAAGAGATAAAACTGGTAAATGAGTATGTTAATAAAGTTCATTTTTACGAACATGAAGTAGATAAAGTAGAAGAAAAACTTAAAAGAGAAGCTTTTCAATCCGATAAGATTAAGCATTTTAGCCAGAAGGTAAATATGCGCTATTTCTGTGAAAAAATTGCCAAAGTATCCGATATAGCAGAAGATGTGGCAGAACGAATCTCGGTTTATGCCATAAAAAGAAGACTTTGAAATGTTGCATTGCAAACTGGCTCTTAAATATTTAAAAGGACGCAATAGACTTTTCTTCACATTTTCCAATAACCTTTCTCTATTGGGAATTATTATTGGTGTTTTTTCTTTGCTAGTAGTATCTTCGGTTATGAATGGTCTGGCCGAAGATATGCAGCAGCGGGTTTTGGATTCCAAAGCAGAAATTCAAATCTATAAAGCAGATTTTTCCCCAATTAAAAATAGCTTGCAGATTATTGAATCAGTAAAAAAAGATAAAGAAGTAGTTGCAGCAGCAGCTGTGAATGAGCTGGAATTGTTATTACAAAATAAGCGTAATGTTGCTTCTACAGTGTGTTATGGCATAGATTTGCAAGAGCATACAGCTATTACAAATTTGAAAGAAAAAATGAGGATCGGCAATCCTACCCCCAAAACTATGGAAAATGGCATTATTCTAGGTTTAGATATGTCTTTATCTTTAAATGTTACTGTTGGTGAATATGTACAGGTTATTTCACCGGTGGGAAAAAGAGCAACTCCTTTTGGGTTCATGCCACAAAGTCTAAAATTAAAAGTAGTAGGAATATTTATCTCGGGTTTACCTGAATATGATAAAGTAATCAGTTATATATCTTTAGAAAACTCCGATTTATTTTCAAAAACTAATGGTGTAAGCAAAATAGAGGTAAAGACTACGGATATAAATACAGCATCCAGAACTGCTAGCAGATTGCAGAAACAACTAGGGACAGATTATGTTGTGGAGGATTGGAGTGAATTTGAAGCTAATTTATTTAATGCTATAAAAATGGAAAAGACAGTGATGTTCATAGTTTTGGCGCTTATGATCCTTTTGGCTGCATTTAATATGAGTGGGAATTTTATTAAACTAGTAGCCGAAAAGAAAACTGAGATTGGAGTATTGAAAGCGATGGGAGCTAGTGACAGAAATATTATTAATGTTTTTATTAGCATAGGTCTGTTTATTGGAATAATCGGTACATTAGTTGGTTTAGTATTAGCTTTGGTTGTAATTTTGTTACAATCAAATTATCAAATTATACAAATTCCAATTAGCGGTTTACCTATGCAAAACTTACCTGTTTCCATCCGATGGTTGGATTTTGTTTTAGTGCCGATTATAACTATATTTATCAGCTTTTTGGCTACTTTAAATCCAGCGAAAAGAACCACCAAAGTCGACCCAATAAAAATAATACGAGATAGATAAGATTATTTTTCCTTTTGCAAAAAGTAATTCTTCACTAATGCTCTTACTAAAAAGGACTCATCATCTTTCATTTTCATCAAAAGCTTCTCCGCTTCAATTTCTTTCAAACTTTGCGCAGTTATAAATCGCAGTTTTTCCGAGGAAGATTCGATAAAATCAGATAGAATTTCTCTGCTTTTATCAGAAGGAATATTACCCAATGCCTTCAATACTGTGGTTGTGTATTTCCTCTCTTCTGCATATTTGACTAACTTGTTCAAATAGGTAGTATCTTGCAAAGCAGCTATAAGAGTAATAGTATTTTTTACCCACAAACTGTCGGAATGTTGCAAGGCTTTGCAAAAATATTCACTCATTTTAGGAGAGTTTTTTGCAAAATATTCAATAGCACGGAATTCTAAGCTACTTTGCGTTCCGAGTTTGTTTTCATAGATATATTGGGCAGTCTCATTTTCTCTTGTCATTAGCAATGCTCTTGCCTTTTCCACTCGTTTTTTACTTGAACCCACATCCCATTCTGCAGCTATAGAGAAAAGCTCTTTTATAGAAAATGTTTCATCAAAATCCATATCTATTTGTTCAGTCTCTTTCTGCATTTCAGTTTTAGTAAATAGTGTGTCTAAACCAAAGCCATAAAATCCTCGTTGCCATTTGGAGTTATTATCAAAAACGTTTCCTGGGTAAGAATCTTCGCCAGCTGTATCCAAAAAAATACCAATACTGCCACTACTTCTTGCCCTTTTACCATAACCATAATTAATATCAGATTTTTTAGAGTATCGGTCGTTTCCCTTCACATCCAAGAAAATTCCTACAGAATTTGAAAGCCCTAAGCCGTTACCACCTTCCACATTGTAGGAATCGTTTCCTTCACGGTCGATAAAAAATCCAACTGCATAGTCATGTCCTGCTCCTTGACCGGGACCATGTTTGGAATAATAGTGATCTTCTCCTGCTAGATCTGCCAGAAATCCTCCAGCCAAGTGAATTCCACTGCCTTGTGGGTAATAAACCGCATCGTAAAAATCGTTGCCATCATCATCAAGCAATATGCCCAAAGCATACCAATAACCAACTCCCTGCGCATACACTCCACCCTGATAGCTATCATTTCCGTATACATCATATAAAACACCTATTCCTCCAGCTAAATGCGGGCGAATACCAAAGCCGAAGCCTTGTGCTAAACTGCGATAATCTTTGGGGGCTAGAGGTTTATGAAAATATTTTCCACCAGCATAGTAGGTATCTGAACCATCTTTATCGTATAATAAAGAAATTCCCATGGTGCTACCAAATCCCTGACCATATTCGCTACAGTGATAGCTATCGTTTCCTCCTTCTTCAGCAAAATACACTACTCCCCAAGTGGCTGCAGCTAAGCTGTGTAACCCGCTTATATAGTGGTCATTGCCAATGTTATCTAAATGAATATAGCAACCAAAACTGGCACTCATTCCAAAATCGGAAGTATAATAATAATCATTACCTTTTTCATCTTGATGAATTCCTAAGCCAAAATTTGCGAAAAACATATCCCCAATTTTATCATTTTTGTAGTAATCATCACCCTCTATATCAAGATGCCAAAAATAGGGTTTATTCCAGTTTGTAGCTATTCTGCCCAAATATCTATCATTTCCTGATGGGTCCAAAATAAAAGCATATTGTTGTCTATAAGAATCATCTTCTAAGCTTCCAATATGCATTTTACCCCATTTGGTTACTTTGGTCAACGACATATCATATTCAAAATCATTGGAATTTTTTTGTAGAATTTCGAAGCCACTGTAGAAACAATTCTGTGCTTTAAGAAGCTGTTCAAAATCTATTTTTTTCAAAATGGAAAGATAGTTTTCCATTTCAATATTGGCAAATTGTTCAATTTCGTTTTCCAGGAAAATTTTTTGATATTTAAGGCTATCGGATGGTTCTTCCCACATGGAAAAAGT
>JAXHUB010000112.1:0-5925 GCA_034189845.1 Candidatus Cloacimonadota bacterium
CTAAATTTATCGAGCCCCAAAATTAAGGGATAAAAATTTTTTATAATCAATTAAGAAATGGAGAAAATGAAGAAAGAGTTTACTTTTTCAAGAGTGATTAATAAGTGTAAGTTATAATTTTAGGGCTGATTTTCCTTTCCGTAAAATTTTAGTAATTTTTTGCTTCCAGTTTCTTTGGGCTATTATTTTGGCATTGGTTAATAATTTAATGATTCTCTTTATTTCAATATTTCCGATCACTATTTTTTTTATTTCTTCAATTTTGAATTTATCTTTCGAGCGTGTCTTTATGGAAATAGAGGATAATTGTGATATTATGGAATAGGTATCACCCTTTTTCCAAAGAATATTGATATTCTCATCCTTAAGAGAAACCATAGCATATTCTGAGGGCGGGATATTACCAGAAAACAAAATAGCAAAAATACGGTTTTTATCTTTTAGGTTCTTATTGAGTGTAGGAATAGACATCAGCAGGTCTAATCTGCTAGTGGGAAAAATTCCCAAAAGCGCTCCCTTCTGTTTATGAACAAATTCGATAAATTCTTTAAGTGGATAAGCACCAACAAAAATTCTTTCAATAACAATATCTCGCTCGCTTGTTTCATTTATAATTTCCGGTTTCATTTCATCGATTATTTGGCCTAAAGTTGGATTACTCAAAACTGGCGAATAAGGTATAATTCCCAGTAATGTCAATTTATGAGCGCGACAATATCGCTTTATATTGTTTTTAACTTTTTCTAACTTTTCTTGTAAAACTTTATTCACAATAACGCCAATAACCTGGCAGCCTTTGCTTTCGAAAAATTCTCTATTCAATTCTAAACTATCAATAGCACTCCCTATTCCGCCTTTGGCTACTAAGATAACCTTGCTATCCAATAATTTTGCTACATCAGCATTGCTCTGATTGATAACAGAACCAACCCCCGCGTGTCCAGTTCCTTCAATTATAATGTAATCTTTATCTTTCGCTATTCGATTGTAAGCCTCCAATATCAATTTGCTCAGATCAGGTTTTACAGATTTTGTCAGATATTCTTCGGTAAACCCTTTTTTAATAACAATTGGGTTCATGTCTGAAGGTGTTTCTAAGAAATTAAAAGCTTCTTTCATAAGTATAACGTCTTCTTCTACCTCACCCCAATTGCAAGGTAACCACCTTTGCCCTACTGGTTTCATAAATCCAACTTTAGCACCGCTCGAAATAAAATGGTTTATTATTGCAAATGAGATCGTGCTTTTGCCCACATCTTTGCCTGTAGCAGCTATATATAAATTTTTTGCCATTATGAACTCCTATTATCAATTACATTTTGTCTAGCAAAAAGAGGCAAGGAAAATCTGAGAAGTTGATTATTTTCCACAATATTGTTGATATATTTCCTAAAACTGGAAATAATTTTATTTAATATTTCCGTAAAGGTGCAATATAAAGCGATATTGTATTATGGAACAGTTATTGCAAATTATAATTGTGTTTTTAAGGAGTGGATATGATATATTTATTTGGAGTGCTGCTATTTTTAACAGTTTTAAATGTATTGTTGTATCTTAAGAGAAAACAACAAGAAGAAAGAACTTTAAATATAGAAGCATATTACGATGATATTGCTCCTTTTTTGGAATTGTATGCTATTCAAAAATTAGAAGATGAAACCGAAAACAGTTTGTGTTTTTTGGCGAAAGATAAGCGTAGTGGAAAAAACATGAAGTTACATGTATTAAAGAAGATATATCATGGCAATAATGCCAAAATTAACGAGTTTTATGATAGAGCTTACGAAAGTGGAATTAGTTCTGAGGTTAATATATATTTTATAGGCGAAAAAGAGAATATTCCCTATTTTTCTTATGAAGAAAAGGATGAGATGGAATATAAGTAAAGGAAATTAACGAGATAGAATAAGTATTCCCAACTTAATCGAATCCTCCTAATGGATAGTTCATATGAGCTATCCATTTTTTTATAAAAAGCCCCAACAAAATAAGCTGGGGCTCTTTTTAGCATGTTAGAAAGTAGTTACATCAACGAAGTTAAAATCATTAATTAAAACTGTGGGGACTTTAGCATTATATTGTATTTGTTGGGAAGGTCCCAGAGCTATAATTTTTTTGGTAGCATTGTGCAGAATTTCGTTCCAACGGAAATTAGTTACAGCATTCTTTATCTTACCATCTTCGAAATACAATACTCCATCCCTAGTTAAACCTGTCCATTCTCCAGATTTCATGTCTACCGGGCGGATATACCAAAAGCTGTTTAGAATAATGCCTCTATCTACCATTTTCAGCATCTCTTCTTCACTACTATTTCCACCATCGATTACAACATTGAAAATAGAAGCGGGGGCAATTTTTTTCTTTTTGGCATAATAGCGTCCTGTTTGCATATTTTTTATAACTCCGTTTAATATCCAATCGATATTCTTGGTTGGAATACCATTAAAGTTAAAGCGTGGAGCTTGAATTTTGGGATCATCAACTATCGAGCGCATGGTAAAATTTTCGCCAAAAAAACGTTTTCCTATTTTATTTGTATAAGGATTCATGCCTTCATCTGCTTCACGGCGCTGAAATGTCCAACTAAGGTAATATATCCAAGTTAAAAAAGCCTGAGGCCTTATTATAACTGGCAAGCGCCCATAATCCATTTTTTGCGGTTCTTGTAAGGAATCGAACTGACTATTCAACTGCTCAATGTTGTTTTGCATAGAAAAATCTGAATAATCACGGCAGGAACGTTCAACTTTTGTTTCTATTCCACCTTTTTTCATAGTCATAGAGTGGGAAAAATGAGCAGTTTTATCGTAACCGTTGAATCCATTTTTGGTTTCCATATAATGGGAAGTTATGTTTTTTTGTGAGATTCCAGAAATTTTTGCATTTTTCTTTTTAGCATTTGCAATGCATTTTTCAATTCCATCTACCACTTCTTTAGTACTTAATTTTAATGTTCTCTCTGCTGGTTTTTCAAAATTTCGCAAATCATGAGCAGTTTCCGAACTAACAAATTCTGGGTCCGGTTTGTTCAATTTTGCCAGATTTTCTGCTGTCTTCACTAAATTTTTTAAACTATCTTCATCTGTTTGGTTTACTTCTGCGGCACCTGTTTTATTATCGAATGATACTTCTAAGGAAATTTGCAAATTAGTACCATTTATATGCTGGGTAATTCCATTCTGAGCAAATCGAGTGTGAAGATCTTGGCTTTCAACGATATGGAAAGCATAATCATCTGCTTTACAATATTTTTTGATGGAATCAGCTAATTGTTTCATTTTGTCTTTCATTGTGAGCCTCCTACTCGAATATTACGGAAGCGAGCTGTTGCTCCGCCATGTGTCATTCTCCCTCTTTGACCTGGTTGTCCTTTACCGCAATTGGTTACTCCAAAAGTTTTAAAAAATCTCTTGTCGCAGATTGCATCTACACTGTTCCAGAATTCGGGATTGTTAGATTTATATAGAACCTTTTTTAATGGTCTTACTTTTTTACCTTTTTTTATTTCCCAAAACATATCTCCGCCAAATTGGAAGTTAACTCTATGTTGATCAATAGAAAAACTTCCCATGCCTTCTATGTAAATACCATCCTTTGTATCAGCAATTAAATCCTGAGGAGATAATTCAACTTTCCCTGGTTCCAAATATAGGTTAGGAATTCTATTTATAGGAAAATCATAATAGTTTGTCGCACGGTTACATCCACGGCTCATTTTCTGTCCGATTAAAGGAGCTGTAGTTCGAGTTGTTCCATATTCGTTCAAAATACCATCTTTTACAATATACCATTTTTGGTTAGGAACGCCATCGTCATCATAGCCATTGGTAGCCAAACCACCTTGTATCAAGTTGTCGGCGACAAAGTTTACAATTTTACTACCATACTGGAAATTACCCAATTTTTCCGGTGTAGCAAAACTAATGCCGGCAAAATCTGCTTCCCAACCTAAAACCCGATCAAGCTCGGTAGGATGACCTACAGATTCATGCATAGTAAGCGCAGTATGCATAGGGTCTAAGATTAAGGTGCGACGCGTTTCAGTACCCAAACTTTCAGCATTCACTTTCATTATTGCTTCTTCGGCTACTATTTCGGCTTTTTCTTTCATGTTTAAATTCTGAATATATTCCCAACCGGTTGCTTTACCTCCTTCGCTAAAAGTTCTAGATTGGCTGTCAGTAGAGTTTACAGCGGTTGCACGGAACATGGGCTCGATATACACAGTCTCCAATTCTAAACGAGTTCCCAAAGTAGACCCAAATAACTTTTCATCTTTTCTACATTCCAAAGTAAATAGAGCTTGTTTTATCGGCTCATAATTAAGAAGTGTTTTATTCACTTCCATCATTAATTCTACTTTCTCTTCTAATGATACATCAAAAGGATCGATGCAATAGGGTGTTTTGTAGCTGTCAATGTAACTTCTTTCGTATGCTAATTTCAATCCAGAACCGTGTTTCAATCTTGCAGACTGCTCAGCGATGGTATAGGCTTGTTTAACTGTTTGAATTACGGCATCATTTGAAAAAATGTTACTGTGTGCAAATCCCCAGGCACCATTTTTAAAAATGCGAATGCCGTAACCAAATAATTCATCCACGGAAGTGTTTTTTAAACTCATGTTGCGCAGGTAAATCATTTCGGTTTTACTTTTCTGAATACGTATATCAGCATAATCAGCACCTAAAGATTTTGCAGTATCCAGAGCTAATTCCAGATATTTCATTTCCCCTCCTTAGTTTATTTATTTTTTATATAGAGAAAACTAATTTCCATTGTAACCGTGTCAAGTGAAAGCAATAAATAAACTTCGAGAAAATTGCCGCAAATTAACAAAAAAAGCACCTGGAACCCCAGGTGCTTGAAAAACAAAATTCGAAGATTATTCAGTTGCGGTTTTTTCTTTTCCGAATGGTTGGGCACGGAAAATAGCGGTTGTGATAAGCTCAATTAAGAAACCAATTACTAAGCCAATAATAAGAACCAACCACCATTTAGCCATAATAACAGCCAACGGAAGGGTAACAACTATACCCATAATAATTCCGTGCAGCCACCAGCACATACGTAGTGCGCTAACTCCAATAAGAAAACCTAGTAAACCTCCGGTTAAAAAAATCTGCCAGAAACTTAATCCGGTTGTAAAGATTAAATAAAATACAATACCTAAAATTAAACCAACAATAGTAGCAATGATAACACGATTTGCTTTTAACATTTTTTACCTCCTCCTATTTTATAACAAAATAGTGCATAAGTATTTAGAAGTCAAATATTTTTTAAAATAAAAATGCATAATTTTGGTATTTCCCAAGTTATAGTAAATATAAAAATCTTTCGCTAACAACTTTTAAAATATATTCAAATACATTTTTTACTTGTCAGGATAACGTTTAATTGTAAGTTTTGCATATAGCAGGGATAAATGAGGAGAAAGGATGAGAAGGAGTATAATTATAACTGTTGTTGTATTGTTTATATTACAACTGGCAGCGCAAACCATAATAGGTGATGGATTATTTGAAGAAGAACTGCTCGATTACGTTATCGAAAATTATAAAACCACAACTACATTAGGCTATACAGACTGCCGAGATCTTATGTATTCTGAAATAGATTTAGAGGAAGGCAATGTTTTAGAAGGGATTTATTCAGGATATTCCATCGTTATGGACCTTTCTGTTGATCCTAGCACATATGCTTATCAGAATGGAATTAATTGTGAGCACAGCTGGCCACAGAGTATGGGGGCTGGTAGTGAGCCCCAGAAAAGTGATATGCATCATCTCTATCCAAGTCGGGCCCCAGTAAATTCTTCTCGGGGTAATTCACCATTTGCGGAAATTGATGATAACCAAACTAATAAATGGTGGAAAGATGACTTCTATCTTATATCTATTCCAGAAGAAGATATTG
>JAXHUB010000113.1:0-6637 GCA_034189845.1 Candidatus Cloacimonadota bacterium
GATCTCTTATTTTAATATTACAAACAGCTTATTACGCAGTTTAGCATTATTTTATTATGTTATTCTGGGAAAACTTTCCTTAACCGGTATTGGAATAACAGAATAACATAATAAAATAATGCTAAACTGCGTAATAAGCTGTTTGTAATATTAAAATAAGAGATCTTGGTCTTTTCCGCCTTCTTTCCAAAAATATATTTGTTTTCAAAAACAGCTTTGCCGGTTATTAGTTTTCGAAAAAAAAGAAAAATATGCACTGGGACAGAAATTATGAGGAATGCCAGCACTATAATGACACTTATTAATGTATACAAAAAAGAGATCAACAACAAACCAGCAGATATAATGATAGACTGTATACTAACGGCTGATTTTTGTTTACCGCTTAATTTTTTTTCTAATTGCTCCAGCTCTCTTAAATCCCTAGGCATTTTTTTCGTAATCCCTTAAGATCTTTTGCACATGTGTTTTCCAATCAAATTTTTTCACTTGCTGCAATCCTGCTTCCTTCATCCTTTTTTGCAATCCTTTATTTGTTAAAACTTCTAAAATTTGGTCTCTCATCTCCTCATAGTCATTGGGACTAAAAGTTCTAACTGCGTTACCACCAACTTCTGGCAAAGAAGAGGTGTTCGAACAAATCACCGGCACTCCAAAACTCATAGCATCTAAAAGTGACAAACCAAATCCTTCATAAAAAGAAGGAAAAATGTATAAACTACAGTTTTTAAAAAGCCATACTAATTTTTTTTCTTCTACAAAACCCAATAATTTTATTCTTTTGGCATCAGCTGAATTTTGTATATAATCAATTACCGGTTTAGATCCTTTCCAGATCTTTCCTGCCAGTACAAGCTGGTATTCTCCCTTTATTATGTCAGGTAACTTTTCATAGGCTTTTATCAAGTTTATATGATTTTTACCTGGGTATTCTATTCTAGAAACATATAGTAGAAATTTTCCTACTACTTCTTTTACTATTTCTGTTTTTCCAAAATCGGCAAAAGACTCCCAACCATTATGATTCACCCATGTATCTTCTATTCCATAATTTTTTTTTAAGTCTTTCTTTGTGCTATAGCTCACAGTCATTATCGAATCTGCTTTTCTTAGGAAAATAGGAACGATTTTTTTTATATAGAACATTCTAAAAAAATCATATTTTTCTTTAATATGAAATTGAGATAGATCGTGAAAAGTAACCACAGTATAGCGTGGATAAAAACAAAACAAGCGTCTATTCCCTGCAGGCAGCAAAATAAAATCGTATTTTTTTAAATTAATAAATAAGGGAAGAAGAAGATGCCAGGGCATATTTACAATAGGGTTTGATAATAAATTACTCACTGTTTTAATATGAATATTGTCAGATTTTTGTTTCCAAACTTTTACATCTTTCTTCAAAAGCAATAAATCAACTTTATTCGTAAGAGAAAGGTATTTTACTACTTTCCTAATATAAAAGGAAATCCCTGACTTTCCCTCATCGAAAGCCATACCGCTTACAAAAATTTTATAACTATTTTTCATAACGATTCAATATTTCCTGTTGCGCTCGTTTACGATCTCTTGTTTTCAGTAAAATTCTTTTCTTCCCAAATTTTCTAGCTTTGTAATATGCCCAAAAATGCACAAACCTTCTTATGGGAGCTTTACAGATCTCTTTTATGCTTAAATCTTTACCTGCTGCCAGAAAATCTTTTAAAACAGCTCCACAAAACTGTTTTACTGCTTTTGATAAAGTATAGTTATCTCTGTAGATAAATGCGTCTGCTTCTCCTTCTATAAATTTTCTTCCATAAATTTGTGGAAGACTATAATTATGAGAATGCATCACCAATGCATCTTTAACATATTTTACTTTAAAATTGTTTTTTTTTGCCCAATAGCCCCATTCGGTATCTTCCGAACCCCAGGAATCGCTATAAAAATGATGCTGGCGCCATGCATCTTTTCGCATAGCTGAAAATGGCAAGGAAAGTGTTATCCAACTTGGCGGATTCTTGCTATCAGGAAAACAGCTTCTATATTCTCTTTTTACCCATCTTTCCGCTTCTGGGCGAGGAATTTGCCGAGCAAAGGCAGCTACAACTTTTTTATCTTGAAAAGCTCCCAATATTTTTTCTAAAGCAGTTGGAATTAATGGAACAGCATCGGAATTTTGGAAGACTATTATCTCACCTTCCGTTCTTTCTATAGCCATATTCAAAACATCCGCCGGAAAATAATCCTTACCTTCAATTTTTATAATATTAGCCGGGAATTTTTCAACTATCTGTATAGTGCCATCAGTAGATCCTGAATCTACTACTATTAAATCAAAATCTGAATAATTTTGTGAAAAGAGAGCTATTAGTGATTGCCCTATTACCCATTCGGAATTTTTACTCCGCATAATAACTGTTACCTTAGGTAAATTCACTTTTCTTCCTCTGGTAACAAATTGCTCATAAAAACTGTCTTTCTTTTTTTCAAAAATCCCAAAATTTTCTGGAATGACTTAAATTCATCACTTAAATACATAGTAATTGGATGGATAATAATATTAGAAATCACTCCATTTTTTTCGTTTTCTTCGAGGTTCGATAATACGATCTCTGTCCAATCTTTTATATAGAAGGAATCAGGTCCAAAATCATCTGACCAGTTATACCTTTTTTGCCATTTTTGAACCCATTTAGGTGTACGTTCAGCATGATAAATATGTTCATGATCGGGAATAATATTCAAAGGGAAATTGTAAATACCAGATGAATGCTTTTGCAATCCATTTGAATTTTTCTGTACTCCATCGGAGCATATTCTTATACCTAATTCTGCTAAAACTTTCTCGGTCTTGGGTCCATGCATATACATATGATTTCGCCAAATTTTTATTTTTCTTCCTGTTTTTTCTTGAATTATTCTAATAGTTTTAGCCACTTCCCATTTCTGATACCAATGCGGACCGTTATAATTTTTTATCAGTTTATTCCAAAATCTATGCCAAATCTCAGGCTTGAAGGCATAATAATTGTGACCACCAATTTCTGTATATTTGCTATCACAGATAGGCTTCAAATCTTCCCATTCATCTTTAAAAGCCTTACCGGTGACAAAAAATGTAACGTTAACTTCTGCTTCTTCTAACATTGCCAAATATTCCTGTGCAATTTTAATTTCGCTTTTTTCTGCATGAGCTTGGTTGCCAGTTTTTAATCCCATGTGATGCAAATCTCCTGTTAAACAGATCATCTTTTCTTCCTCAGTTCAATATTGTATTTTTTTAAGATTTTTGAGAAATTCGTATCTGCAATTTTGCTCCATATGCATAAATATGATCGTCTTAAAGAAGAAAAATTTTCTGAGTTGCGCAAAAAATCTCGAGCTAGATTTTTAAATTCTTTATCGTCTAATTTAAAAGCAATGTAAGGGAATAAAACTGCTAATAATCCCTTAGTTCCTAAAAATCTATATCCAATAGATGCCATTAAACCATGTTTGCCAAAATATTTTTCTGATTTAAAAAAAATGATAAACTTTTTTAACCAGCTTTTTACTGAATATTTCTGAGAAAAGACTGCCTTCCGAAATACAATTGCAGGATAAGTAGACCAATTTTTAAGTTCAACACCCAAACGTTTCTGTTCGCAATAGCGAAAAACTTCAGAGAAAATTTCTCGCAGGGTTTCGTTTAATTCTTTTAAATCCTTGTTCATAAATTCGCTATAATTGGGTTGGAATCTGAATTCCATTGCCATATTATAAATCTTTTTAAACTTACTAGAGATATTTTTTTGCTTTATCATTCTTCTTTTTTTTTCCATATAGCTCCAACTATATTCACCTTCAAAAAAGAGAAGCGCATCTCCGTAACCAATAATCGCCTTTATGATGTGCTTAATTATTAACTTCTTTCTCTGATCGTCTATCTCAAATTCCTCTAATAGCAAATCATTTACTATCATTAATGTACCTCTATTTACCATCAAGTTGCGTATATCCCAGGCAGGTACATTCTTCAAAGAAAAATGTTTTAAAGAGGAAACAAAATTTTTATCTCCCGCCAAAACCTTATGCCCAAAGCGCATCTCATACCACATTAAGCGGCATTGAGAATGTTTTAGTTTTGATGCAGATATAACTCCTAAATCTATTCCAATATCATATACCGATGATATTTTTCCCAGATTATCACGATATTTTTCAATATTTAAAACCAATTTGGTCGGTGATTTTTTAGTTATGAGCAACAAATCAAAATTATTGTGCGGTTTTTCCCTATTATTCTCTGTTACTACTCCCCCCTCACCGCGACCGTATCCACCGAGTAAGATAAGAGCCTTATAATCCTCCTGTTTCAAATGTTTGTGTAAATCATCAGTAATTTTTCCTAAGATATTCCTGATCTCATTTTCAATTTTAACTGAACCTTTAACCGTAAACTTTTCCCACTTCATTGTTAAAACTCCACCAAATTTTGGAAAAGAGTTAAAAGCTTTTCTATGTGTTGCTGGGGAGTAAATTTCTCCTGCAATATTTGCCTTCCGTTTTGCCCCATTTTTTTTCGCCCAAAAACATCCTTGTGTAGCTTTGTTATAGCCTTGGTAAGCTGTACTACATCACCTGGTTTTACCAATAGTCCGTTCTTTTTATCTTGTAACCATTGCGAAATTCCACCTACATCGGAAGCAATTACCGGTTTAGCAAAATTCATCGCTTCCAATCCTACCAAACCAAAAGTTTCTGGGGTAATGCTAGGAATAATGAGCATTTCGGCTTTTGAAAAATAATCTTGCAACTTATTGGGATCGACTTTCCCAACAAATTTTACTCTGTGGCTTATTTTTAATCTTTCTGCCATTTTCTGATATTTAGCTTTCTGATGGCCGTCTCCGCAAAGTATGCAAGATATTTCAGGATTTAACTTTTTTATTGATTTTAAAAGCACACCTATCCCTTTTCCTCGCAATATTTGTCCTACAAACAAAATCAAATTGCTTTGCTCATTAAACTTTTGTGTTTTTTCTTTTGCTTCATAAAATAGTGGAATAGTATTTATTTTATTTGCATCATAGTCATGTTTTTTTAGATGTTCTTTCATGTACTGAGAGGCGACTACAAAGGCACTTGCTCTTTTGTGTATGTTTTGCTGAGCAATTAATGAAAAATGAGTACGAATCTTGACGCCATTGCTTTTTCTATTTAAAAATCCCAAACAAGGATAGCACCTTAGTCCAACCGGTTTTGTGCAGGTAGCATGAGAGATAGTTTTATACTTATGTTCGCGCAGACAAAAAAGAAAATGATCGTGATAAAATATAACAACCGGTAGATCTGAATTTATAATTTCTTTTAAGAGTTGCGTGTTTCTAAATTTGTGAACGTAGATAATATCTGGGTTTATCTCCCTCATCTGCCTTAGGGGTTTCACAACAGGAAAGGCACCTTCGAAATTACTTAAATATTTTGTGTTTGTCTCACCATGAACGCTGTAGAGTAAAAAAGATTCTATTTTTTTTTCATTCAACAGTTTCACAGTTCGTGCAATGTAATTTTCACAACCACCAATATAATCTGCCTGCTCGTTCACCCATAAAATTTTCATATTTTAAACCTAAAGAAATTTTATTTAACACGCAAAATATTAAAGAGCTTGTCAAATAGTTTTATCGTTTGGCATGCACAATTTTGTAATATTTTTTATTTTCCGATAAAATTTTTGATAGATTTTACCATCTTTTGAGCTACTACAGCATCTAAATAGAGTTTTTTAGCTTTCTTATTCAGGTTTTCAGCCAATTGCTGACATTTTTCATTATTTTGAAGTAGGTTCAAAATATTTTCTGCTATTCTTTCAGGAACATCGGCAACTAATAACTCATCTTTACTAAAGCGGAAGCCTTCAGCTCCTAAAGAAGTCGTTATAACAGCAGTTTTTAATTGAGCAGCTTCCAAAATGCGAGTTCTTGTACCAGAAGCAATGCGTATAGGAAATACTGCAAATTTGGCAGTAGCAATATATTTCTTTATATCGTCAACTTCTCCTACCAAATCTAGTAAATGTAAATTCATTTTTTGTTTGATTTCTTCATATATAGGTAATTGATTTTTGCCAACGATTTTTAATTTTATGCCTTTTTGCTGCAACTTAGAAACTATTAATGGATATATTTGTTTTGCCAGAAACAAAAAAGCATCTCTATTGGCTGCAGATTTTAAATCGCCAAAGAAAATTATATAGTTTTCTTTTTTCGAAATAATTTCCTTATCTCCTGGTTTCATAACATTGGGTATTAATTCCAATTTGGCTTCAGAAGAAGGACTTACATATAGTTTCTGGGCTAATTTCAACTCTTTGTAATTTGTGAAATAAAAAAGATAAGGTCTAGCAAATAGCTCAAATTCATAGTTTTTATGTTTTATGAACTCAATAAGATAATAACGGTTTTTTAGGGTAGGATTTATCTTCCAAGATAGTTTTGCCAAACGAGAAAACAACATATCTACATCTATTATCACAGCAGCTTTAGGTAAGGTCTTTTCCACTATTGGTGTTAAAAAGGTAGTCGATGCAAATCGAAAAAAAACAATATCATACTGCTTGTTTTTCAAAATTCCGGCAAACTTAGCCAAGTTTTTTTTTGTAAAATTATAA
>JAXHUB010000114.1:0-3148 GCA_034189845.1 Candidatus Cloacimonadota bacterium
CAGGCTTCCCACTATATTTCAATAGTGCTATAAAAACTAGTCCCGCAATAGGAGATGCAGATGGCGATGGTGATCTGGATATTGCGATAACTAATCTCAATTCCTATTTACTGGTTGATTATAAAAATCCTACTGGAATAGTTACCTGGCCTAATTTTAAATATGATGAGGCTAGAACTGGTAATATGGCAGCCGTTGTTTCCAATAATCCGGAAGAAACACCAGAAATTATTACCTATCTTGGTAAAAACTATCCCAATCCCTTTAATCCAACTACCAATATACACTTTAATATCAAAAATGAGGGCAGGGTAAAGCTGGAAATCTACAACCTGAAAGGACAACTTGTGAAAACATTGGTAAATAGCAATTTGACAAAAGGCGGACACACTATTCACTGGAATGGAAATGATGATAGAGGTAAATCAGTTGCCAGTGGAATTTATCTCTACAGGTTAACTACTGATGATTTTACCGCTTCTAAAAAGATGTTGCTGTTGAAATAAAGATAACAGATAAAGCCCTTCTACTAAGGTAGAGGGGCTTTTTTTTCGGAAATGAAAAGCTTGACACATAATCAAGGCTGAAATTGCGTTTCTTTGTAATTTTAAAATTGAGGTGACATTATGGACATTGTACAAAACTTGAAGAAAGTGGAAGAAAGAATCAGAAAAGCAGCTTTGCGTGTAGATAGGGATCCTTCCGAAATAAAACTTTTAGCTATAA
The DNA here is from genome assembly GCA_034189845.1 of Candidatus Cloacimonadota bacterium. Taxonomy (GTDB): domain Bacteria; phylum Cloacimonadota; class Cloacimonadia; order Cloacimonadales; family TCS61; genus JASUTE01. The sequence goes on from JAXHUB010000114.1 coordinate 727, forward strand.
CCAAAACTCATCCTGTAGAAAAAATTAAAAAAGCTTTAGAATTTGGCATAGAATATATTGGTGAGAATAAAGTGCAAGAGGCGGAGAAAAAAATACCAGAATTAAAGGGGCTTTACCAAGAATTCCATTTTGTGGGACACCTGCAATCAAATAAGATTAAGAAATTAATACCTTTAAAACCCGTATTGATTCATTCATTAGACAAACTTTCTACTATAAGAAAACTTCAGAATTATTTGGAAAAGAACCAAATGGAGCAAGATATTCTTATTGAAGTAAACACTTCTGGCGAAAGTAGTAAGTTTGGTGTTCTTCCAGATAGAACTATGAGTCTTGTTTCTGAAGCTGCCCAATATGAGCGTGTTCATATAAAAGGACTTATGACAATTGGTAAATTAACAGAAGATAGAAAAGAAATAAGAGGTTGTTTCTGCCACTTAAGGGAGTTATTCCATAAAATCGAAAAGCAAAATTTTCCTAATGTAAGTATGCAGAGGCTTTCAATGGGAATGACAAATGATTTTGAGATCGCTATTGAAGAAGGTGCTAACATAGTACGAATAGGAAGTGCTATTTTTGGTCCCCGAGAATATTAGGAGATTCTTATGATAACCGTGCTGATTTTTATATTTTTACTCATCCTTTCATATTTCCTGGGCTGTTTATCTACCTCGCGCCTTATTGCAAAATCTTTTAGAAGTTTGAATATTTATAAAATAGGATCTGGCCATCCTGATACACAAAATATTTATAATAATATTAGCAAACTTTTAGGAATTTTTGCTGGCATAGTGGATTTTAGTAAAATTTATATCTATTTATTTTTATTAGACAAAATTTTGGGAAGATTTTATGGCTCTCTTGCTAATCAAAACTATCTGTTGATTTTGGGTTTTGTTATGATAATAGGACATTGTTTACCTGTAACGCATTATTTTAAAGGCGGGAGAGGAATTTTCACCTATATGGGGTTCATGGCTTTTTTTGCCCCTTATCCTCTTATTATAGTTAGTATTTTAGCGCTTGTTGTTGTACTTTTCTTCAACCAAATTAGGTTTGCTCAGTATATGATAGTTTTATTGCCCCCATTCGTTAGTTTCTTTTTCCAAAGCAGCATAGAATTTTTAGGGAAGTTATTTATTGCTGCAATTCTTATGGGTATCATAAACATTGTAGTTTCAAAAAGATTAGGAGAGATATAGATGAAAGTATTAGCGGTAAAAAGCAAGAAAGAATTGAAGAGTTTTATTAAATTTCCTTTTGAATTATATAAAAATGATCCGAACTGGGTTGCCCCGCTTATTATTGATCAAATGAACTTATTTAACGAGAAGAAAAATCCTTACTACGAACATTCAGAAGTGCAGCCATTCTTGGCATTTCAAAATAACAAAGTAGTCGGAAGAATTACCGCGCATACAAATACCAGACATAACAATTTCCACAAAGACAAAGTGGGATTTTTTGGTTTTTTTGAAACAATAGATGTACCCGAAGTTACCCAAGCACTTGTAGAAACAGCTTCTGAGTGGTTAAAAAAGCGCGATAAGAATGTATTAAGAGGCCCTATGAATTTTTCCACTAATGATGAATGCGGATTACTAATCGATGGATTTCGCACACCTCCCTACATAATGATGCCTTATAACAAAAAATATTATAAAGAGCTTCTGGAAAAAAATGGATTAAAAAAGAGTATGGATCTTTTTGCTTACAATATTCCAGTTTCACCTCCACCCGAGAGAATTAAACGTTTGGCAGAGCATGCTATGAAGAGGAATAATTTTACAATAAGGACTTTAGCAAACAATAAGAAGGAAAGACGTCGTGACATTGAAACGGTTTTCCATATCTATTCGAAAGCCTGGGAACCTAACTGGGGTTTTGTACCGCTTTCAAAAAAAGAATTTGACCATATTGTGGATACACTTTTGCCTATTGCTTTACCCGAAATGGTTTTAATTGCTGAAGTAAATGGAGAGCCAGCAGGTTTTTGCTTAACCCTACCAGATTATAATTTTGTATTAAAAAAAATGAGAGGAAGAATACTACCGTTTGGATTGCTGAAAGCTTTATATTATAAAAATAAAATACCAGGACTACGGCTTATAACAATGGGAGTTATAAAAGAATTCCAGAACCGTGGAATCGATATAGTTTTTTACTATCGTTCCTTTCAAACTGCCTACCAACTACAATATAAAGATTCTGAGCTTTCTTGGATATTGGAAAATAATGCCATGATGAACCATATAGTTAAAAGTTTGGGGGGTACTAGATATAAAACATTCCGAATTTTCGATAAAAAAATCCAATAGGAAAGTTAAATGAAAAAATACAGACCAATAGATGTTATAACCATATTTTACATTATGTTTAATGAGGTTTTCATTTTATTTGGTTGGCAAAGAGTTACCAATCC
>JAXHUB010000115.1:0-7463 GCA_034189845.1 Candidatus Cloacimonadota bacterium
ATGCAGATTTATTAGGGAAAATAATAGAAGGAGTTCCCCAGAAGCCTTTTAAGGACGGTTTACTAATCGGATAGTCTTGGAATCTCATGTTAATATGAGATTTTTTTAAATCATTTGACATCTCGAAGAATATAGCTAATTTTTTATTTTTAGTAAGGAGGAGGGAAATTGATAAGATTGGGTTTATTCTGTATCTTTGTAAATGAACCAATTAAATTTCGCAGAACCACTGTTCATTACTTTAAGAAGTTTAACAGATAAAAGCAACTTTCTCTATTATCTGAATTGATATTGACCAATGTGGCTGCACTACTGAAAGCTTTTACTTTTTGCATAGAAAATGGAATAGGTGATTTTCGTATTAATAGCCAATTTTTCCCCCTTAAAACTCATCCGCTGGTTGGTTATGATTTATCACAACTTCCAAAATGGGAAAAAATAAAAATGGAATTGAACAAATGTCGAGATATTACTAAAGAAAATAATCTGCGGCTGAGCTTTCATCCAGACCAGTTTGTAGTCTTATCTTCACCTCATGCCCAAGTAGTAAAAAATTCGATAACCGAATTAAAATATCGGGAGTGTTAACTTAACTGTGTCCGTAAGGGCACATAATGTTAATTGACAAAAGCAGTTACGCTGAAATTATCTCGTGTCATGAGCATAACGAAAAAAAACGCTGTCCTTTTTGTGGCTCCACCAGTGTAAAATTTTACCCAAGGCTAGGTAAGGTCCCAGCTATGCATACCCGTGGAGTGGTATTTTTGCCCAAAAAGTACGTGAACATTTTCCTATTTTAGCTTTGGAAGATGAAGGACGACTTACTAATTTACGTATACGAGAACATTTTTTCACCAAGATATTTCTTTATGCTCAGTTTGATTCCTTGCCAGTTAAGATGAGAGCTTTAGTAGATTTTCATTCTCGCAATAAATATATGTTTATGGCCTATAATCAATATTTCCTAAAAAAGGCTGGCCAGGTAGTGGGCAACCACAACCAATTGTCAGTAGAAGAAGTGTTCAAACAATATCGTTACTATTTGCATCAAATAATGCATCGCAGAGCCAGATTTACTTCTCATATCAATGTCTTAATGCATCTTTTGGGATACTTTTCACACGATATCTCTTTCCAGGGAAAACAACATTTTTTACAACAATTGGAACTATACAAAGCAGATGAATTTTCTGCCGAAATAAGTGGGCATGAAGAAATTTTGATTGATTATTATGTAGAAGCTACCGATAAAAATGGTAATGTAGCCAAAAGTCCTATTCAACATGTTTGGGTAGGAGAAATTAATGGGAGTGAATGGATGGCAAACTCCGGCTAGTTCACTGTGGCCACCAGAAACAGAGCTCTACAAGAGGAGTGGGGCAGCCGTAGAAACTCCTTTTGAAGGCCCAAATGAGGAGGGGAATTATTGCTTGGATATTGGCCCATTCACAGATAATATTACAGAAATTAATTTTGTGATCCACTACTTTGACGATAGCTGGAATACAACGGAGGTAATGATTTCAATATAACAGTTTCAGGTGGTACCAGCAGCTTTGTAATGGATGGAATTTTGGATGCGACTAGTATCAATTTATACGAAAATGGAGATTTTTTCCTAAATGCTGGTTTTAATGGAAGCGAGCTATACGTAGTCACAAATTCAGCTACTTCAATGGGGCAAGATGTGTTTGTTTTTATTTCGGAAGCTGTTGAATAAATGCAACTAGCACCTTGGAACAAAGTGGGTCAAGTAGCAAACTAGGATCTTTTTTTGGCTAATGAAAGCTTAAATGGTTGGAGTGGTTGGTATGAGCATGAAGCTGTAACTGGAAGTATTGCTGGTTTTGTTCTTGAGGGTACAGTTAATGTTGTTCAACAATGGGAAGATATACCGCAGGCTTTGAATGTATATGTAGGAATGTATCAGACAGAAGATGGAGGAATCTTAACAAAACAAGTTCCAGAGGGAAATGGTAATGGTGATTCGAAATAGATGAGGTAATTAGTTTTGAATTAGAAAATACGCATAATTCAGCTGAAATGCTGTTACCTTCTCAGTTACTTTTACGCAACTATCCCAATCCTTTTAATTCAGCGACTAAGATAGAATTCCAACTCCCGCATAATACGAAAGAAGCATTTCTTTCCATTTATAATCTGAGAAAACACTTAATCAGACGAATTATGGTAACCGATCATCAAAATTTTATTTGGTGGCATGGTAAAGATAATAGCGGGCTTAACGTGAATAGTGGTATCTATTTGTATCAATTAAGAGCTGGAGAGGTTACTCTAACAAAAAACGGTGCTAATTAAATGAAAAATCTATTTTTTACTTGCCTATTACTCATTTTTCTTATTTCTGTCTTATTTTTTTGAAGAAAATTTAGTACCATATCGCGCAGGGGGTGAAGTTGTGTTCGCTATTAAAACAAAAGCACAAAAAGTAGCTTTGGCTGGTAGTTTCAACAACTGGGACACAAAAGCAGATGTTTTAGAGAAGGATGAGGATGGGATTTGGCGAATTCAAAAAGATTTACCACCGGGTGAGTATTTTTATAAATTCGTCATCAACGATTCTCTTTGGCTTGCAGATCCTAGCAATCCACAAAAAAGTAAGGATAGCTGGAATAATTCCGTGCTTACTATAAATGAAAATGGAAGAATAATAATGGAAGATAAAAAAGTAAACAAGAACGATCCTGGATACTATTATTTAAATGAAAAAGCAAGAAAATCGCCTACTTGGCTGCGCCAGGCTGTTATCTATGAAGTTTTTGCTCGTGCTTATTCTAAGAAGGGTTTTAATGGTATAACAGAGAAAATTGCCTACTTGAAAAAATTAGGAATAGATATTTTATGGTTGATGCCAATAAATCCGGCAGGCCAGAAAAATCGCAAAGGCCAATTGGGCAGTCCGTATGCAATACGCGATTACTATGGCATTAATCCTGAATTTGGAAATGCTAACGATTTTAAAGAATTGGTAGAAACTGCACACCAAAATGAAATCCGCGTGATTTTAGATTGGGTTGCTGACCATTCAGCTTGGGATAATCCTTGGATAGAGCAACATCCCGAGTGGTATACTCACGATGAAAATGGACAAATTATTCCTCCTAACCCCGATTGGACAGACACTGCCGATTTGAATTATGAAAATAAAGAACTGCGCCAAGAGATGATAAGAGCAATGAGCTACTGGATAACCGAATTTGATGTAGATGGGTTCCGTTGCGATGTGGCTGCTTTAGTTCCACTTGATTTTTGGGTAGAAGCTCGATCTAAACTACAAAAAATAAAACCAGAGCTTATTATGCTTTCGGAATCGGAAGAAAAGTTGCATCATCTTGCATCATTTGATCTTACATATGAAAAAAAAATCAGAAATTCATTGCATAAAATTGCTTTTGAAAATGGTAATAAACATGATTTTGCCGAAGCTTACAATTTGCAGAAGTACAATTTCCCAAAAAACAGTCTAAGAATGCATTGGCTGGAAAATCATGACCAGGTGCGTGCACTGGAGTATTTTGGTGAGAATTATATATATCCAGCTTCTGTGGTACAGTTTACTATAGAAGGAGTTCCTCTTCTTTTTATGGGGCAGGAGTTTGGTGATCGTAATTGGAAAAAATGGGAGTCCCTATTCGATCCTATACAACTAAACTGGGAAAACTTCGATAATAAACTGTTCGCACATTATAAGGCTTTAGTGAAATTGCGCAAAGAGCATGCAGCTTTAACTAGTTCCGATTTTAAAATTTTAGATTGTGGACACGAGAAAACGGTTGCTTATTTAAAAAAATCACAAAAAGAGCAGATCTTGGTGGTTACCAATTTTTCAGATGAGGAGAGTAAAATTGATCTTAACTGTGATGAATTAAAAAGCGGAACGATTTTTTTTGATTTGATAAATGAAGAAGAATATGGGCAACGAAAAATTACTCTGTTACCTTTTGGGTACAAAATATTAGAATTAAGATGAAAAGATCTGGAGCGAGTATAATATTTTACAATTCCAACAGGCAGGTATTACTTTTTCTGCGCGATAATACCTCAGCTATTTTATATCCTAACATGTGGGATTTCCCAGGTGGACATGTGGAGCAAGATGAAACTCTGCGCCAGTGTATTGTTCGGGAAATGAAAGAAGAATTGGAATTGGAATTAAGAGATTTTCACTTTTTTAATAAAAGAGAATTTACTGATCGCATTGAGTATATATTTTGTAAGAAAGTAAACTTAAAAATTGATAAGATCAATTTACATGAAGGGCAAAAATTGCGCCGGTTCAGCTTAAAGGAAATAGCTGCTACGAATTTGGCTTATGGTTTTAACGAAGTATTAAATGATTTTGTATCCTATATAAAAAAAGAAGTCCGCCAGCTTTAAATAGCCAGCAGACTCTATTTTAACGGGGAGATCTATTTCAATATCACGCCACGCATGGCGGGAATTTCTAATTTAATTTTATTATTTTTCAAATTATAGGCGCGCCTACTGAGCAAATCTTTCCAAACTTTATCTGCCATATCCAGTTTTAGCGTAACCGTTTGTTTCTTGGTGTCGTTGTTTATTACTACTATCATATCTTCATTTTCATAGCTTCGCATAAAACCATATACCATACCTTCTGTGATCAATGTTTGAAAGTTACCCAAAGATAATGCTTTGTGTTTTTTGCGAATATCAATAAGTTTCTGGTAATAATTACGCAGAGCAATTTTTTCTGAGTCTTGAGTATATTTCCAATCAAAAGGACGCCGACAATCTGGGTCATGAGCTCCCATCATACCTATTTCATCTCCGTACCAAATGTGGAGAGTACCCACATAGTCATTTCGACCGGAAGCCGCAGGCTGAAGTGGAGAAATCTCATACAAACAAACTATCTATCATTTTTTAGAGACCTCTCCACTACGGTCGAGGTGACAGTACTACGTCATTTCGACTAAGCGGAGCGCATGGAGAAATCTCATACAAACAAACTATTTATCATTTTTTAGAGACCTCTCCACTACGGTCGAGGGGACAGCGTTTTTGTTTTTCTTGAATTTCTTACCTGTCAGCCGCTTCTGTAAGCTGGGCAATCTTGCCTGCTAATTGGTCGGTAAGTTGCTGAGGCTGCACACGCCATTTCCAGTTATCACCCACAGTGCCAGGTGTGTTCATACGAGCAGAGTTATCCAGATTCAAAAAATCTTGCATAGGTGCCAGTGATATCACGGCACGCGAATGCCAGGCAGCTTCAATAAGTTTCCAGGCCACATTACTACCATCGAACTGCAGGTAATGATGTAAATGTTCTTTTACATGCTGTGGTAAATTTTTGTACCAGCCGCGGGTTGTTTCGTTATCGTGCGTACCAGTATAGACCACACAATTTTCAGGAAAATTGTGAGGTAGAAATGGATTATCGTCACCCGAGCCAAAGGCAAACTGTAAAATTCTCATGCCAGGCAGGTTAAAATCATCGCGTAGTTTTTCCACCGGAGGGGTTACAGCTCCCAAATCTTCGGCTATAATGGGCAATTCACCCAAAGTTTCCAGAACTTTGCCCAGCATTTGGCGTCCCAAAGCAGGCTGCCATGTACCATTTATAGCAGTATCGTCTTTGGCTGGCACTGCCCAATAATTTACTAAACCCAAAAAATGATCTACTCGGATGATATCGCAGCTTTGCAAGCAGCTTTTAAAACGTTTTATCCACCATTCGAATCCGTTTTTTTGCATCTCTTCCCAGTCGTAAAGAGGGTTTCCCCAAAGTTGACCGGTATCGGTGAAGGCATCTGGTGGTACACCTGCTACATGGGTTGGTTCTTTATTCTCATCGAAGAGGAAATACTGCGGATTAGCCCAGGCATCGGCACTATCGAAAGCCACATAAATAGGTATATCACCGATAATTTTGATATTTTTACTATGGGCATAGTCTTGTATTTTCTGCCATTGGTTAAAAAAAATGAACTGTAAAAATTTATAATATTCTATATGATCAGCCAACTTTTGCTTTATCTCATACATTTTTTGGGGATGTCGTTGTTTCAACCCTTCTTCCCATTCATTCCAAGGGCGCCCATCTTTATCATCTTTTATTGCCATAAAAGTAGCATAGTTTTCTAACCAATAAGCATTTTTTTTACAGAACTTTTCATATGCATAATCTGCAGAAAAAAAAGTATAAGCTTTTTTAAGCACTTGATGTTTTTTTTGAAAAACAGCTCCATAATTCACTCTATCGGTATTAGCTAGCATATCTTTTAAATCTTTCTTGTCAAGAAGCTTACGGTTGATAAGGTCTTCCAAATCGATAAGCAAAGGATTTCCAGCGAACACAGAAAAGGTTTGGTAAGGTGAATCCCCATAACCTGTTGGACCTAAAGGAAATATTTGCCATAGTTTTTGTTTAGCTTTTTCCAGAAAATCGATAAATTCGATAGCGGAATTACCCATACTACCTATTCCATGATCTTTTGGTAAGGATGTTACATGCATCAAAATACCACTTGTTCTCTTAAATTTCATCGTATTCCTGCTTTTCATTTATTAGTTTATCGTAGATCTCTTTATATTTGCGGGCAGTTTTTTTTAAGTTAAACTGGCGTTTAGAGCTACTCATAATTCTTTTAATTTCTCGTAGTTTTATTTCGCTGGGTTGCGAATAAAATTTTAGTGCTTCCGAAATTCCATATTCCAAGCCTTGTTTATCTGCCATAAGAAATACAAAGCCGTTACCTTCACTTTTTTCGATATCCAGGTGGGAAATCGTATCTTTCAAGCCGCCAGTAGAGCGCACAATAGGTAGGGTTCCAAACCGCAACACTTCCATTTGTGGCAGGCCACAGGGTTCATAGCGAGAGGGCATCAGAATGAAATCAGCTCCCGCTTTTCCAAGATTGCTTAGATCTTCTTGGAAGCTGCGATACGCTATATTGGGATATTTTGCAGAAAATTTTTGCAGTTGTTTTTCGTATTTTTCATTGCCATTAGCAACAACCGCTAGCTGGAACTTATATTTTTTGTTGTAATATTCCAAATTGTCCAAAAGGATATCAGGAGCTTTTTGGTAATAAAGTCGATTTGGCCAGAAGAAAAGTGGGATATCACTTTTTTGGGGAAGCCCCATTCTTTTCTGGAAAAGTTTTTTATTTTCTGGTTTCTTTTCTTTTACCGTATGCTTGTTGAAATTGATGATATTGGGCATTATTTTTGGATTAATGGTATCGTTTGGAGCATTGGTAATAGCTACGGCGCGATTTTGCGCAAATTTTTCTTTTATAGTGGTGTAAATAGAGTAGGGAACGATTTCTGGGTAGTAGTTATTTACCAACTCTTCCAAAAAGGTTTCACTCACAGTATTGAAATAATCACAAGCAAGAATTCCACTTGCGGTAAAATCTACTCGATTATTACTAAAATGCTGTTTCCAATTCTTTTGGATATCATGTGGGAATTTT
>JAXHUB010000116.1:0-3988 GCA_034189845.1 Candidatus Cloacimonadota bacterium
CATTTGCCGAGGATCCGTTTGCATTGATATTTATCGTAGGGGAAAATATCACCCCAGGTCCACCCTTGCCTGGAGGAATTATCTGTTCTCCCGTATTCTTCTTTCAAGTATGCGTTTCCCCGGAAAGTTTATGAGCATTATTCCAATCAGGATAGAAATAAGACCTTGACCCGGCAATAGCAACATTGAAAAGCCAGCCAATATAAATATAGTTCCGAAAAGATTCTTTACAATTATAGAGAGAAGGGAGAAAAACGAGAGTTGTCTACCCGATAGTATTGGCTTTCTAATATCATTTATAAAGTAATCCGCTGGTATGCGAACTATTAAAATTGGAATCATGATTAGGGTTACAATAAAAGTAGCTATCGAAAGTATCCCTAACCACCATAAACATGACTTATTGAGGTAAATCCACTCTAGCATTCTAATCAATCAGATAAAAAGAAACAACCTTAACTTTCTAAAAGGCCATCTTTTCTTGTTTTTTAATATGAATACAAAATAGGCTACTGTCAGCGAACATATATAATAGTATAATGAAACGGTCAAGAACAATAAAAATCTTTTAGCTCAAATCATCATATAATTAAACACATTACATGTATTATTAACCTGAGAACAAAAAAAAGGCCTGATCATTACGGACAGGCCTTTTCTTTATTATTGGCGTCCCCAACCGGATTTGAACCGGTGTCGCCGGCGTGAAAGGCCGGTGTCCTAGGCCAGGCTAGACGATGGGGACGTGGTGGGCCGTGCTGGACTCGAACCAGCGGCTCTCTGCTTAAAAGGCAGATACTCTACCTCCTGAGTTAACGGCCCTAAACCTTTTTTTGGGAATTTGTCAAGGGCATTTCATACCAGTTATTATACGCTTAATGAGTGTCCATCCTGAAATGATTTGGGAAAGGAAGAGGTTTAGCTTTCTTAAACGCTCTTCTGGTCACAATGGAATTCGAAAAACGTTTTCCTGATGTTAGGATATTGCTTCCAACAACTGCTATTATTGGAACCAGCGAATTTGACTCTTTTATAGACAGAAACAAAATTGGTGGCTGGATAATCGAAAAAAGTAATGCTCAAATTCAAAAAATTTTCTTAAAAGGAAAACTTTCCGATGAACTAAGCGAAAAGTTAGAAATATTGATAAAAAACATAGATTATCCCTTGGCTGTACGCTCATCTGGGTTACTAGAGGATTCTCAATCACAACCTTTTGCCGGTATTTACGAAACTTTTATGCTTCCTAATAATCATCAGGATCCGCAAAAAAAACTACAGCACCTAAAAAATGCGATCAAATTAGTTTTCGCTTCAGTATTTATGGAAGATGCTCGCAACTACATCGAAAGTATAAATTACAAAGTAGAAGAAGAAAAAATGGCAGTAATTATTCAGGAATTGGTAGGACAAAATTATGATGGTTATTTCTACCCCAATTTTTCAGGTGTAGGACAATCTTATGATTTCTACCCTACTTCCTATATGGAAAATAGTGATGGAGTAGTTGCAATTGCTATAGGCTTGGGAAAGGCGGTAGTAGAGGGTGAGCGTAATTTTAGATTTTGTCCAAAATATCCTAAGATGCAGATAATTTCGGAAAAAGAACTCTTAGGAGAAGGCCAGCGGGATTTTTACGCTTTAGATATGACTATAAACGATTATAAATTGAACAACTTTGAAGATCCTACTCTAAAAAAATTAAAATTAAGAGATGCAGACAAGCATGGAACCTTAGATATGGTAAGTTCAGTTTGGGATCTGGAAAATAACCGCTTAATAGATAACCCCGAAGTTCGAGGTCCCAAAATAGTAACGTTTAATAACATTCTAAAATACAACTCCTTCCCTTTAGCCAAAATTACTGAAGAGATATTGGAAATTGGTGAAAAAGCTATGGGGGTACCGGTTGAAATTGAATTTGCAGTTAATTTAAAGCAAAAAAATAAGAAACATGATTTTTCCTCTTTCTATGTTTTGCAAATTCGTCCACTTACTATAAACACAGAAGAGATCTACATTGATTCAGAAAATTTGAACAAAGAAGATCTATTTCTTTATACTGAAAGCGGTATGGGAAACGGTGTGATTCACGATATTCATGATATTATTTTTGCAGACCCTGACAAATTCGACCGAACACAGACTATTCAAATGCGAAGTGAAATAGCAGCTTTCAATGAAAAAATGAAAAAAGAGAAAAAAAGATATATCTTAATTGCCCCAGGGCGCTGGGGTTCTCGCGACCGTTTTTTAGGTATCCCAGTAAAATGGCACGAGATAAATCAAGCTAAAATAATTGTAGAAGCGGGTTTGAAGGATTTCATCGTTGATTCTTCCCAAGGTACCCATTTCTTTCACAACTTGGTTTCTATGAATGTTGGTTATTTCACTGTTCCCTATGCCACCGATACCGATTTTATCGATTGGGATTGGTTAAAACAACAATCTGTAGTAGAAAAAAGCGATTACTTTATCCACATCACTCGCGCAGATAAACCCTTCACAGTTAAAATGGATGGTCGTAAAGGTATCTCCTTTATTTATAAATAGGATTAATTATGAATATCCAAGAATTAGATTATTATTACAGCAAATTCAAATATGGTGATGAAAATTTTCATAACCTTATGCAGTATCGTATCGAAAATATATTGCTTATCTCCAACTTCTTCGATGCCTACGTTTTAGAACAAGATGGTAGACTTTCTGAACAGATCTATGGAGATTATAAACAACTTCATCTAAGTACAGCACCCAAAATTACAACTGTTCCTTTTACTGTGGACATAAAATCCAAATTGGAAGAAGGAACTTATGATTTGGTTATAATAATGATGAGAATTGGCGAAATAAGTCCATTTGAACTTTGCGATAAGATAAAAAAAGAATATCCCGATTTACCCATAGTTTTACTATTGAACAAGCATAGTTACATAGAATTGGTTTATCGCAGTCAAGAAAAACTGAAAAGTTTTGATGAAGTCTTTTTATGGAACGGTGATTCCATGCTATTTATGGCTATGATAAAACTTATTGAAGACAAAAAAAATGTTGAATATGATACAAAATACGGGAATGTACGAGTTACATTAATTATAGAGAGTGCTATAAATTACTATTCTTTATTCCTACCTATATTTTATTCGGAAGCAATGAAACTGACACAAGAATTGATTCAAAGCGAACTAAGCGATTCCAATAAACGGCTTAGAATGCGAGCCAGGCCAAAAGTATTGCTGGCACACAACTATGAAGAAGCAGCCGAGATATATCACAGATACAAGGAATATATAATTTGTGTGATTTCCAATGTTAATTTGCCTGTAAATGGTGTATTTGATGAGCTGGGCGGTATAAAACTACTGCGCGAAGTAAGGCAAAACAATGCCGATCTTCCTATTATGGTACAATCTGCTGATGTGCATAATAAGATTCATGCTAAAAAACTTAAAGCAGAATTTTTAAACAAGAATTCCTCACAACTTTTGCACCGTATAAGAAAATATATAAAGAATAATTTGGGATTTGGTGATTTTGTATTTAGGAATGAAAAGGGAGATGAAATTGCTAGGGCAAAAAATATATATCAATTTGAGGAAATGCTAAAAAGAGTACCCGATGAGTCTTTACTTTATCATTCCAACAGAAATCATTTTTCTGCTTGGCTTGCAGCTCATGGTGAACTGAAATTGGCTTCCAGTATCCGACATATTGTAACTTCCGATTTTCTTTCGGTGAAACATTTACGTGAATTCTTATTACAAACTTTTAGAAAAGTGCGACAGAAACAATATAAGGGTAAGGTTATCCATTTTACTCCCTCCATTCTAACCGAAGAAGACAAAATTATTCAACTTTCCGAAGGCTCTATGGGTGGCAAAGGACGCGGTATAGCTTTTTTAAATTCATTGCTGGTAACTATGGATATCGATGATGAATTTGAAAACATGAACATCCGTCTACCACGAACCAGCATCATTGGTAG
>JAXHUB010000117.1:0-2209 GCA_034189845.1 Candidatus Cloacimonadota bacterium
CTCAGCAAGGTTTAGACTTAGTAAGTAAAATTTTTATAGATCGCGGAGATAAGATGATCTGTGGTTTGCCCTCCTATTTGGGTGGCCTAAGTGCTTTTAATGCTTATGGAGCTAAACCTGTTGGCATAAAATTCGATGAAAACGGTATGAGAGCAGATAAGTTGGAAAAAACACTGGCAGAGATGAAGGAGAACGGAGAAAAACCTAAATTTATTTATGTTATTCCCGATTTTCAAAATCCAGCAGGTGTTACAATGCCCGAATTTAGAAGAAAAGAAATTTTGGATATTGCCAAAAAATACGATGTGTTAGTTGTAGAAGATAGTCCTTACAAAGAACTAAGATTTGAAGGTGAGCATCAGAAAACTCTTTATGCTCTTGATAATTCTGGGCAGGTTATAACATTGGGAACTTTTTCCAAGATATTTGTGCCTGGGTTCCGCTTAGGTTGGGTTGTAGCGCACGAAGACGTTATCGACCAGCTAGTGAAGGCAAAACAAGCAACAGATTTATGTACCAGTCCATTTGTACAAAAAATAGCTGTAAAGTATATAGAAAAAGGCTATTATGAAAAGAATTTGAAAAAAACTATAGAAAACTATCGCCAGAAAAAAGAAGTTATGATGGAAGCTTTTGAAAAATACATGCCTGAAGGTGTTACGTGGACTAACCCCGAAGGTGGTTTATTCCTATTTTTAACTCTTCCAGAAGGAATGGATTCCGAAAAATTATTTTTGAAAGCTATCGAAAAGAAAGTTGCTTTTGTTATTGGCCATGTTTTCCATTGCGATGGTAGCGGAAAAAATACTATGCGAATTAATTTTTCCTATGCTACTAAAGAGCAAAATGTGGAAGGTGTAAAACGTTTGGCAGCAGTTATAAAAGAAGAAATGGGTAAATAACCTATATTAAATTTCAGGAGAAGTCATATTAATGGCTTCTCCGTTTTTTTTAAATGAAAATATGACAAAACTGGCTATTGTAGGTGCCACAGGAGCTGTTGGAGTAGAGATATTGAAACTACTACAGGAAAGAGAATTTCCTGTTGAAGAAATAAGACTTTTTGCTTCAGAGCACTCTGCTGGTAAGAAATTGAATTTTAAAAAACAAAAAGTAGTAGTGGAAAAATTTTTCCCCGGTTGCTTTAAAGGGTTAGATTTGGTACTTCTCAGTGCAGGCTCTTTGGTAAGTGAACAAATTTGTCCCAAAATAATAAAAGAAGGTGCAACAGCTATTGATAATAGTAGTGCTTTTAGATATGATAGTAAGGTTCCACTGGTTGTTCCTGAAATAAATCCTCAAAAAATTAAACCGGGAATTATTGCCAATCCTAATTGTTCTACTATTCAAATGCTAATGGTTTTAAAGCCCATATATGATAATTTTGGTATAGAACAACTTGTAATTAGTACATATCAAGCTGTATCTGGCTCTGGTTACAAGGCAATAACCGAGTTAAATAACCAACTAAATGCATTTGCTAGAGGAGAAAAAATAATTCCCCGCATTTATGAAAAGCAGATTGCCTATAATGCTATTCCCAAAGTAGATAGATTTATAGGAAATGGCTACACAAAAGAAGAGATGAAGATGGTTTGGGAAACACATAAAATTTTTGATGATACTAGTATAAAAGTAACTGCAACAGCAGTAAGAATTCCGGTAATTATAGGGCATAGCGAATCTGTGTTTGTAAAAACCAAGAACAAAGTAAACATTTTCAGGGTGAAAGAAGTTTTACATGATTTTGAAGGAGTACAGGTAGTAGATAATTCCTCTGATGATTTCCCAACAGCATTGGATAGCGTAAACACAGATAAGGTTTTGGTAGGAAGAATAAGGAAAGATCTTTTTGATCCAACAGCGATTAATTTGTGGATCGTTGCTAATAATTTAAGAAAAGGGGCTGCTTTGAATGCAGTACAAATAGCCGAGAAATATAGAGAAAAATATCTATGAGTTTAATAGTTCAGAAATTTGGTGGTACTTCCTTAGCAACAGTAGAGAATAGATTATTGGTTGCAGAGAGGGTGAAGCAGAATATAGAGTCTGGCAATATCACTGTGGTAATTGTTTCTGCCATGGGAAGAAAAGGCATGCCTTATGCAACTGATTCTCTTTTGAATTTAGCAAAACAAGCTTATTTAGAAATTTCCGATCGAGAAAGTGATTTGTTATGCTCTTGCGGTGAGGTAATATCTGCTGTAGC
>JAXHUB010000118.1:0-7509 GCA_034189845.1 Candidatus Cloacimonadota bacterium
TGCCATTTTCCAAAAAGTGTAGCTGTTCCAGTTTTTCTGCCTTTTCCAGAATTGTCGGCTCACTCTGCACAAACTCCAATAGAGCTTTTTTTCTATAGGCATACACTCCAATGTGTTGAAAAACCTCTAATTTATTACTATTACCTTGATTGTATGGAATGGAAGCACGTGAAAAATATAGCGCAAAATTTTGTTTATCGCATACCACTTTTACCCGATTAGGATTGTTTATGTCTTCTTTTATTGGGTGCATAAGTGATGCCACTTTGATATTTTGATCCTGGAACTGATTTAGCAAAGTTTGCAAAGCAGAAGCTGTAATAAATGGTTCATCGCCCTGCACGTTTACTACTATCTCAGCCGGTATATCTCGAATTACTTCTGCAATTCTATCACTTCCACTGCGATGATTAGAAGAAGTCATTTGTACATTTCCACCAAAAGACAGCACTGTTTCGCGAATTCTTTTATCATCGGTAGCCACAATTACTTTATGGAACAAGCTAGCTGTTTGTACTTTCTGGTAAACGTGTTGAATTATAGGTTTCCCAGCCAGCAATTTGAGTGGTTTGCCAGGTAAACGAGTAGAACCATAGCGAGCGGGAATTACAGCTATTATCATCTTTGTACTTCCATATATACTTGATATATCAATAGCTGATCTTGGTTTTCTGCTCTTACAGCACTGCGTACAATCTTGAAATTACTCACGTTTTGGGTAGTTTCTATGGATACATATTTTTCGAAATTTTCATTTTTTCTCAGCAAAAGTCCCTTTACTTTTTTTTCAATATATTCTGCAATTTGTAGGCGTGCATTTTCAGCAGCCATCTCCCAAGCACTTATGAAATTTGCACTGGTAGTAGTGGAATGATATGTAACTAAACCTTCTTCATCTTCCAATCTGTTGTTTTGAAACCAATCGGGTTTTTTCACGCTGGTATAAACTTTTTTTGTATCAATTTCTATATCATATTCGGAAAATAGTGCGAGATAATAATTATGAAACCGTGTTTCATCCACAATCTTTAAATTTTCATATAGTTTGCTAGCCTCTTTAGGATCACCTACATTAATTCTAAACTTCACCTGCATATCAGAAAGATCATCTTGTGCTTCTCTGAACCCTTTTTTGGAAATAGCAATAGAAGAGCGATTACGATTGGAAAAAACAGCAGCCATTTTGCGAGCAGCATCTACCGAGCTTTCTTTGTCTTTTTTGTATGGCGCTATTCCAACCACAGCTTTTTCAGGAATCTTATATAACCAGCTGGGAAGCTCTGCTTTTAATATTTGCTTGTTTGATGTTTTGGAAACTTCAATTTTCTGTTTGGGTGAAGCTGAGCATCCTACCAAAAAAATAAATATCAGAAAATAAAATAATTTTTTCACGCTTTTTCCTTATTTTTTTTCAAATACACCATCAAAGCTGTAATATCTGTATGATTAACACCGGGAATTCTAGCAGCCTGCCCCAGAGATTCAGGTTTTATCTTATTCAATTTCTCACGCGCTTCATAAGCAATGGAATCAATATTCATATAATCCAAATCGGTAGACAACTTTTTATCTTCCATCTTTCTAAATTTATCTATCTGAGCTAGCTGACGCTTTAGATATCCTTCATATTTTATTTCAAAACTGATTCTGTTTTGTATTTCTACCGTCAAATCTTTGGGTATCTTATATCCATATTTTGTCAAATCTTTAAATTTTATGCCAGGTCTTTTTAGTAAATTTGCTAACTTGGTAGCATGCTTCATCCCTGGCAACAGCTGACAGTTATGTGTTCTTAAAAAATTTAACTCTCTGCTTTTTATTGTTTGGACTTCCTGAAATTTCTGCCATCTTTTTTGGGAAACCAGTCCCAACTTATAGCCCAACGGCATCAAGCGTTCATCTGCATTATCTTGCCTTAGGAAAAGTCGATATTCAGCCCGGGAGGTAAATAAACGATATGGCTCGTTAGTACCCTTGGTTACCAAATCATCTAAAAGTACGCCGATGTAGGAACTGGATCGATCGAAGATAACAGGTTCTTTTTTATCGAGCGAGAGAACCGCATTTATCCCAGCTGCTAAACCCTGAGCAGCTGCTTCTTCATAGCCAGAAGTGCCATTTATTTGTCCTGCTAAATATAACCCAGAGATCCGCTTACTTTCCATAGTAGCCCTTAGTTCCTCGGGAATTATATAATCATATTCAATAGCATAGCCATAGCGAATGATACTGGCATTTTCTAAACCTGGAATTGAAGCTACTAATTCTCTCTGCACTGTCGGTGGCAGGCTATTGGAAATGCCATTTACATAAGCTTCAAATGTATCTACTCCTTCAGGCTCTATAAAAACCTGATGCTGTGGTTTAGTATTAAATTTTACAACTTTGTCTTCTATAGAAGGACAATAGCGCGGACCAACTCCGTCGATAAAACCTCCATATAATGAGGATTTGCTAAGGTTATCATGGATAATTTGGTGGGTGCTGGGGTTGGTGAAAGTAAGATAACAGCTGACTAAATTTTTTACCTCTATACCACGATAAAAGCTAAAGCCTTCTGGATTCGCATCGCCTGTTTGCTCTTTAACTTTGCTAAAATCTACTGTACGCAGATCAATTCGAGGTGGTGTACCTGTTTTGAATCTGGCTAAGCGTAATCCGGCTTCTTGCAAAGATGCAGAGAGCTTTTCGGCTGCTGGCTCACCTGCACGACCAGCACTATAGTGTACATCGCCTACATGCACTTTTCCACGTAGGAAAGTACCATTTGCCAAAATTACCCGAGGTGCGTAGTATGATTCTCCTAAAAAGGTCTTCACACCCTTTACAGCCGTCTGCTTCTCGTCTAGTAGCAGTTCATCTACAATAGCTTCTATTATAAAAAGATTTTCTTGCTCTTCCAAAACTCTTTGCATATAAAAAGAGTATTCTTTCCGATCGTTTTGGGAACGGGGCGCCCACACAGCTGGTCCTTTTTTCCGATTCAACATCCTGAACTGGATGCCTGCAGTATCGGCAGCTTTGGCAATCTCACCACCTAAACAATCTATCTCGCGCGCTAGATGCCCTTTGGCTGGTCCTC
This sequence comes from Candidatus Cloacimonadota bacterium, assembly GCA_034189845.1. Lineage (GTDB taxonomy): Bacteria > Cloacimonadota > Cloacimonadia > Cloacimonadales > TCS61 > JASUTE01. The sequence continues at coordinate 3,083 of JAXHUB010000118.1, forward strand.
CCACCGACGGATTGCAAGACATGCGTCCAATACTTTCTATCTTGATTACAAAAACTAGTGTTTTTGCACCCATACGGGCCGCGGCCAAACCTGCTTCTATGCCCGCATGGCCAGCACCAACTACTATTATATCATATTTGTTCATATTTCATCCTTATTCCCAGTTTTGAATCAAGCTCGTAGCTGTCAAGCACCAGAAAAAAAATAAAGAAATAATTTGACAAGAAAAGAGAGCGCTATTTTTTCGACACATATGTATCGATATCATAATATCGATTAGGTGAAAAATAGGTGGAGACAGATGAGAAAAAATGCCTTTAATGTGAACCAGGTGTTTGAACTCAGAGCCGCAACCGTAGATTATTTTGGAGTAGGAGCAATAGAGAAAATGCACGATATTGCAGCTGATTTGAAACAAGATGGAATTGAGAAGGTTATTATCGTTTCCAGCAAAAGCGCTTACAAGAAAACAGGCGCCTGGGATGTGGTAAAAGCAGCTTTAGAAAATCAGGGTATAAAATTTGTACTGTACAACAAAGTTACCCCCAACCCTACCGATACGGCAACCGATGAAGCAGCTAAGATGGGCTTAGAATTTGAAGCGGAAGCTGTGATCGGTATCGGCGGCGGTAGTCCTATCGACGTAGCCAAAAGTATTGCTATTATGTTAGAGTACCCCCGGTTACAAAACTTCCGATTTATACAAATTCAAATTCCAACCTAAAAAAACCAAACCTATTATCGCAATCAATACGACCCATGGTTCTGGAACCGAGGTAAATCGTTTTGCAGTGGTAACAGTGAGCGAAGATGAATACAAACCAGCTATTGCCTACGATTGCATCTATCCCAAATATGCTATCGATGATCCTGGCTTGATGGTAGGGTTACCGGAAAACCAAACTCGTTTCGTATCTGTAGATGCAGTGAACCACGTTACAGAAGCGGCGACTTTCCTTGCATCCTCTCCCTTCTCGGTACTTACAGCTAAGGAAACCATTGAGCTTGTTTCTGAATATCTACCCCGTGTTCTAGAGAACCCCAAAGATATTGAAGTCAGATATAACCTTACCTATGCTTCTGCTGTTGCTGGCATTAGTTTCGATAACGGCCTACTTCACTACACTCATGCATTGGAACATCCGCTCAGCGCCGTAAAACCAGAATTAGCACACGGTTTGGGCTTGGCTATGATCTTGCCGGCTGTTGTTAAAACGATTTACCTGGCTGTTCCCCAAAAATTAGCCGAGATATACTCACCAATAATTCCCAACCTAAAAGGTATACCAGAAGAAGCTGAAAAAGTTGCTACAGCTATTGAAAAATGGCTTTTCCAAGTAGGTATAACCGACAAACTGGAAGATTTAGGTTTTACTGAAGCAGATCTGGATAAACTGGTGAAATTAGCTCAGAAAACACCATCTTTGGACTTATTATTAAGCATGGCTCCAATAAAAGCATCGCCAGAGGTTATTTATAAAATCTATAAAGAAAGCTTAAAACCAATGAAACAGCAAGAAGAAACCCAAAAAACAGCATAATGCTCAAAAGCAAGTTCCAGATCTTCCTTCCAAGGTAGAAATAACCTTAAACTTGTTATTGACAGAAAACAGGCTTCTGTAAAGCATATCTAAGTTGTCTGAATCCTAAAATTTCTGTTTTGTCATCTGCCGAATTTACTTCCAACAACCTGTAAACAGAAATAAAATGGATGTCGTGGTAATTAGCTAAATCTATGAGTGAGGTATTATGAAAAAACCGGTCTCTGATCTTACTTTAAGGCGTTTTCCTAAATACATCCAGTTTCTAAAAACTCTACAAAATAAAGGTCAAGAATATACTTCTGCTTCAGAAATAGCCCGCAAATTAGATGTTCACCATACCCAGGTTAGAAAAGACCTGGCGCTAACAGGTGTGCGTGGTATTCCTAAAGTCGGCCATAAGGTTAATGATTTAATAAATGCTATAACAAAATTCATCTATTGGGATGATATTTCTTATGCTTTTTTAGTAGGTACGGGGCAATTGGGAACAGCGATTTTACATTATGAAGGTTTCGAAAAAGCAGGCTTCCAAATAGTAGCAGCTTTCGATAAAAACCCCAAAATCATTGGCAAAAACATCGCTCGAGTAAAAATCTACGATATCAAAAAATTTCCCTATTATGCCCAAAAAATGGATGTGAAAATAGGAATAATAACAACCACCAGTGAAGTTGCCCAAAAAATTGCTAATCTTATGGTGGAAAACGGTATAAAGGCTATTTGGAATTTTACACCAATCAAATTAAGTGTACCATCAGATGTAATTATAGAAAATGTTGATATCTACCCTAGTTTGGCAGTACTATTAAGGAAATTGCACGATGCAGAAAAAAAATAAAGCAGCCTTAATGCTTATACCATTGTGAATAGTTCTTCTCAGAATATTCCCTGAAAGTAAATCTTGTCAAACTGTCATTGAGTTTATCCAAAAGGTGGTGGTAACAACTACATTCAATATCATTAAATTTTAGATTAGTGATAACTTAAATTTTATCCATCCAACCATCAATTCGAAAAACAAATAAAAACTATTTATTTACTATTGAAATAAAGAACAATATATCATCTAACTATTTACTAATATAAAATACATAAAATCTTTGACACATAAATTACAAAACGAATAATTTGGAAGTAAATTTTGTAGAATATAATTTAAAAGGGGAAAATTATGATAAGTTATGATTTACAATATTTAGCATACAGCAACGCTACCCCCCCCCACTATTTTATTAACGGACAAAACATTACGGTGTAAAAATAAGTTCATTTTAGCAGGCTCTCTGCTGCAATAGCAGGGAGCTAAAACATAGCATTAGCGGGATTGTGATCGAAAAAAAAAATTAAGGAGAAAAGAAATGAAAAAGATAACAATAATCCTGGCTATGTTAATGGTAATGGTAATAAGCTTAAATGCTGATCAAATCGTATTTAACGAAAATGATAAAGCTGCAGCTTCTAATATACAGGGAACTGTGGAAATGTGGGATCATATAGAGCAAGAATGGGTGCCGGCTGCCTACGAACAAGTAACTGTTCAACTCATGAAAAATAATGGATTAGAATTTGAATCTCAAGAATTGACAACAACAGATCTTGGCCATTATTCTTATGATTTTTCTGATCCATATCATAACCATGAGTACTGCGATGAAGTACGGGTTTATTTCCGTGGCAGTATGTATGTAAGTTACTATGACGGTATTGAAAGAGTAGATATCCAGTGGTATAAATCATTCTAACTAACCCGGCAGTCCGAGATTATTCGGGCTGCCCTTATATTCTAGGAGGAAAAGCAAATGATAGACAAGAATAGATTTTTAGTACTTATATTAACCATATTTTCTATTTCATTTTATGCTCAAACATTAGATTTGGAATATGTGCAAACCATAGACCAGGTGGCAGATTACAGATCGTCGACTATGCTAACAAAGGGAGATCGCCTTTTCATAGATGCAAAAGGAGCTATTGAAGAATACTATATTAATTCAGATGGTAGCTTAACTCTTAACTCCAGGCTGAAAACATTTTATTACTCATCAACGAAAGCACAAATTTATGGAGATATGTTGTATGTAGCAGAATCTGAATATGGTGAATTCCCTACAAAAATTAGCATTATTGATATATCTGGAGATGAGATGGTAAAGGTTGATTCTATAATGGTCGATACTTCTTCAATTATGAATATGCAAGCAAATGAAGACTACATACTCTATAGTAAAAGTGGCAGTAACCTGGCAACCTTAATAGATAGGGCAACTCTGGAAACAATAACCACCTTAGAAGTTGGAGTGCAATATACCTTAATAGGAAATTACCTGATATTCAATATGCTAAACGCCTCCACCGATGAAGGAGCCCTTTGTGTTTGGGATATAAGCAATCCCTTAGAGCCAGTGGAAGTAGATTTTTCAATAATAGGAGACCTGCAATTTATCTATTACTATTATGTACACAACGATCTGCTTTATGTTTGCAGATCAAGTGATATTGTGATTGTGGACATCAGCAACTTAACCAATATGGAGATAGTAGGCAGGGTAGATAATATTCCTCAATATACTGATTATTATATTCTCAGCTGTAAAGTCTATGAAGATGTTCTAATATTTAACGACTATAATAATTACTTTTGGTTTTACGATGTTAGCGAGCCGGCTAACCCGCAATTTATAGCCAGAAAAACCGAGCTTAAGACTAGTGGTTCAGTTCAAAAAAATAATTTTATCCCTTACTCTTCCTACTTATACACCGTAAGCCATTGGGGTAATATAGCCCAGCTGGATGCAACCATGCTTCCCCAAATAGAGGTGATAGATGAATATGGCTCTGGTGGAATGTTTACTGTATTTAATACATATAGCGAGCCCTTTTTGA